>JAUSIH010000006.1 GCA_030648205.1 Dehalococcoidia bacterium
GTGTATCAGTTAGGTCGTCGTCATTCCGGCGAAAGCCGGAATCCATCAGAGCGTCTCCCCCACGCACGTCTCTGGACACCGGCCTTCGCCGGTGTGACGGGTAGAGTCCCATTCCCTACCACGGCAAACTGATACACTACCTTCTGGGCAATCTTCTTGACGTGATGCTGCATAGCTGTATAATAAAACTCACTCTTTTTGGGAAGAGCGTCTTCTCATAGCGTGACCGGCGACCGCGTGCCCCGTACCGTTGGACAGGAAGCAGGGAGGCCCATCGTATGCGTACCCTTGTGCGGAGCGTCGCTCTCGTCTTGGGCGTCGTGGCGCTCCTCGCCGCCTGCACACCGCCCGCCGTCACGCCTGCGCCGCTCTCGCCTCCTGTCGCCGCGCCCACAGCGATAGCCACGTCTGTTCCGCCCGCGACGTCCGCGTCCCCCGTCTCCGCGCCCGCCGCAACATCCACGCCCGCCCCGCTTCCGACGCCTACGCCAGCGCCGACCAACACGCCCGCACCGACGAACACACCCGCGCCGGTCCCGACCGCGCCGCCGCTCCCCGCGCCGACCGCCACGCCGGTCCCCGCACCAACCGCCACGCTTGCGCCCACGCCAGACCCGTGCGCGGGCATTATTGACTCGGCCACGCGCGCCGCGTGCGCGCAAATCTTTGGGGGCAGCGCTTCCCCGTCAAGCGTCGCCGACGCCGCCGCTCTGCTGCTGGCGCGCGTCAAACTGCTGCAAGGCTCCGAGGTTTACGGCGCGCGTGACCCCTTTCCGGCCGGCTCCACGCTCACCATCCAGCCCGACAAGGGCGACGCGCTCTCCGTCCGCGTCACGGACACCGCGTTCTTCTTCCTCATTGATGACGCGCCGGGCATGCGGTTCACCCATCCCGTCCGCTACGTCGTGGTGGACGGCAACAGCGTGAAGGTCTTCAACCGCGAGTGGCTGCCCGTGGTCAACGGCATCGAGTGGGAGTTGGACACGCCCGTCGTCGTCCTGGGCATCAGCCAGGGCGCCACCATCAAGACGCTCCGCCGCGCCACAAGCGCCTCACTCCTGACCGCGCCCGTCGCGTTCAGCCTGCCGGAGTCGTCGCCGGACCTGGCCGCGCCTCCGCAGGCGCAGCCCGCCAAGATCGCGCTCATCATTGACGGCAACGAGCGACAGAACAAATGGTACGAGCCTGCCGCGCGTCAGTTCGCCAACGACGCCGACGACATGGCGTCCACCCTCCGCGCTCAGGGCTATGACGTCCGGCGTTACAGCGGCTACAAGGGCAACATCCTCCCGTCCGCCGACGCGACTTCGGTGGAGAAACAGCTCCAGCGCCTGAAGGACGAAGTGCGGCCCGGCGACGAGGTGCTCGTGTACGTGGGCGCGCACGGCGACCCGAGCGGCTTCGACATGTACACAAAGGAGGGGGAGCGGTCGTTCCTGTCCTACCAGCGCGTGGGGGAGCTGGTCAAAGGGCTTAACGGCGGCGCCAGGGTGCGCGTCGTGATAGACGCCTGCAAGTCCGGCGGCGCCGTGCCGTACCTGGCGGGCAGGGCCAACATCACCGTCGTCCCCGCCGCCGACGACAAGACGGACACCCCTGTCGGCCTGGGCTCGGACCCCAGCTTCACGCACAGGATCGTCCTCGCCGCCAAAGACAAGAGCGCGGACGCCAACGGCGACGGCAAGGTGGACGAGGGCGAGGCGCTGGTCCTGGCGCAGAAGCAGCACGCCGCCGGCGCAGGCGCACGGCTCGTGGTCAAGCCTCCGCCGGGGCCTCCCGCGCCTGCGGCCGTGCCGTCCGTGGGACCCGCGCCCGCACCTGCGGTCGCGCCGCCCGGCCCGGCCATGACCTCGACCTCCGGCGCAACTCCCTTCCAGTTCACCGCGCCCCTCGTGCTGCCCGCTGCGGACGCGGGCAAGCCGTACCTGCCGAACGGCCAGCCCTTCTCGTTCTGCGATCCGCCGACCGTCGGGTTCACCCAACCCTGCGGTCCGATTCCCGCCACGAGGAATCCCTCCGGAGGCAGCCCGCCGTACCACTTCCAGTACGGCACCCTGGGGGGCTTCCCGCCGTTCGGGATGGCGCTCGGGAAGGACGGGCAGCTCACTGGCACCCCGAGTGAGGCGACGGTGGGCAAAACCTACCGCTTCACCGTCTGTGCCGTGGACCTGAAGGCGGACTTCGTCTGCCGCGACGTGTCGCTCACCGTCAACGCGTCCGCGTCCGCGCCTGACCTCACGGTGCTCCCCGTGACCTTTTCTCCCTCCTCAGCCAAGCCAGGAGACAACATATCGGTCAGCTTCACCGTCAAGAACCAGGGAGGAACGGCGTCAGGCTCCTTCTCGAACCGGATATCCCTGGCCGCCAGCATATACGGCACGGCCACCTCCCTGGGGAACTTCAGCATGCCCAGTCTGGCGGCTGGCGCTTCCCAGCCCAGCATGATGAATGTCACGATCCCCGCCACGGTGACGCCGGGCAGCTACTGGGTGACGGTCTTCGCCGATGGCTTGCAGGCCGTTTCCGAGGGCGACGAAAACAACAACATCGGCAGCTCCGACCCGATCAGAATCACCGTCACGGTGCCGGAGGCGGTAAGCGCCGCCATCCAATCAATATCCTGCACGGGCAGTTTCGTCGGAGAAAGGGACTTGAGGAGGGAAACCTTCTTATGGCAGTTCCGCGTAACAGCTTCGGGGACTGCCTCGGGCCCGGTAGGAACAGAGGCGCGAATCAGCATGTTCCCTCAGTACGGTTCCATCTTCAGGCCGCCGAGTGGAAGCTCCGCCTACTCGTCGTCGTGGGGTGATACGTTGTTGAAACGCGAAACCAACTACAACGTTAAACGAGGCGCCAATGACCCTTCGTCAACTTCATGGAGCGGGCAGATTGTGTGGACGAACGTCGTCGTGAACGGCGATACCGACAAGGTGACGGTAAGGGTCTTTTCTGAGGGGCCACGCGACTACAGAGGTCCCACCGCGGAGGCGGAGCGGGTCGTCACCTGCCGCGCGGGGTAGGTGAGGTCTCCGCGACAAATAGGACCAGCCTGCCAAGTCCCCGTACCTGTGCGTCGCGCCGTCAGGCGCCGCTGCGAAATCGTTCACTGGAATGGCCGGTACGAGGGTGTCCAGAGGGAGCTTGGCTCCCTCTGGCGGGGGCACTGGGGGACCCCCCAGCTTTCTTTTCTCCCCCTTCCTGCGAGGAAGGGGGACCGAGGGGGATGGTTCCACAGGTGCATCAGGGTTGCGGAAGGTCTCAGGTGCCGAGATTCTGATCGCGCCACGCCAGCCCCAGGTACCACGCGATGAAAAAGGGGGACGCATGGCCGTTCAGTTCGGCGTCTTGGTCATGCCCAATGCCACCGACAAGCTCATCGAGCACGTTCAGGCGGCGGAATCCGCCGGCTTCGACCGCATTCGCGTGGGCGACTCCCAGTCGGTCTATCGCGAGGTCTACTGCACCCTCACCATCGCCGCGCTCAACACGAAGCGCGTCAAGCTGGGGCCGGGCGTCACCAACCCGCTCACGCGGCACCCGGCGGTCACGGCCAGCGCCATCGCCACCGTGGACGACGTGTCCGGCGGGCGCGCGTACCTGGGCATCGGCACGGGGGACAGCGCCGTGCATAACCTGAGCATGCGCGCGGCGAAGCTCGACACGCTGCGCGAGTACGTGCTGGCCGTCCGCAGCCTGCACGCGACGGGGGAGGCGGTCTATCAGGGCAGGAAGCTGCGCCTGGCGTGGTACCGGGGGCGCGTGCCCATCTACATCGCGGCCCAGGGGCCGAAGGCGCTGCGCATGGCGGGGGAGATCGCCGATGGCGTCATCGTGCAGACCGGCCTCGCGCCGGACGCGGTGCGGGAGAGCCTGGCGCACATCCGGGCGGGCGCCAAAGAGGCAGGCCGCGACATGAAGGACATAGACATCTGGTGGTGGGCGCTCGCCAACATCCGGCCAACGAAGAAGCAGGCGCGGCGGGAGATCCGTCCGTTCCTGGCCGCAATCGCCAACATCATGGCCCGTCCGTCCCCGGAAGGGAAGGAGGTGCCGGAGCAGTACAAGAAGCCGCTGCTGCGACTGGCCGAGCAGTACGCCTTCGACGAGCACGTCCTGCCCGGCGAGGAGTCCCGCAACAGCCTGCTGGTGGAGAAGCTGGGCCTGGAGGACTACCTGGCGGAGCGCTTCGCGTTCACCGGCACGGCGGAGGAATGTATCGAGCAGGTCCAGCGCGCGGCCAAGCTAGGGGCTGGCAAGTTTTTCTTCAGCATCAACTTCCCGGACAACACCCGCTTCATGCGCGACTGGTCGAGCCAGGTCATGGCGAAGCTGTAGCGCGACGCCCCAGCATATTGTTGGACTTGTCAGGCTAAGGGCCGAATCAGAGACCCTCACCCCCTGTTTCCCCTCGTCCATTCTTGACATAAAGAAACATCCTAGCTTCCCATCGCTCGTTGTGCTACACTCCAATTTCGACATTCGCAATTGGAAGGGGGCCAGTCCGCAATGAAGGGGCGGGTCTTTTCAGGCATGCGTCCCACGGGGCGCATGCACATGGGCAACTACATGGGCGCCGTGCAGAACTGGGCCGCTCTCCAGCAGGACTACGAATGCATTTACTGCATCGTGGACATCCACGCCCTGACCACGCTTACGCCCCAGGAGGCCCGCGAACTCCAGCCGCTCATTCGGGACATGGCGCTGGACCTGCTGAGCGCGGGGATTGACCCCCAGCGGAGCATCCTCTTCGTCCAATCCTACGTTCCGGAGGTCACGGAGCTGAACACCCTGCTGAGCATGGTGACGCCGTTGGGCTGGCTCCTGCGCGTGCCCACGTTCAAGGAGAAGGTACGGCAGATGCAGGAGACCGAGGCGTCGGTTAACTACGGTCTGGTAGGCTACCCCATCCTCCAGACTGCCGACATCATCCTCTACAAGGCGGACTCCGTCCCCGTGGGCGAAGACCAGCTCCCGCATCTGGAGCTGGCGCGGGAGATAGTGCGACGGTTCAACCACCTCTTCGGGCCCACTTTTCCCGAGCCGCAGGCCAAGCTCACACCGGCGCCCCTTATCCTGGGCACGGACGGCCAGCAGAAGATGAGCAAGAGCCTGAACAACCACATTGAACTGGCGCTGACGCCGGACGAGACGCGCAAGCGGGTCATGACCATGGTCACCGACCCCCAGCGGAAGCGCCGGAACGATCCCGGAAATCCGGAGATATGCAACGTGTGGAAACAGCACCACTACTTCAACTCGGACAGGGTGGACACTGTCGCCCGCGACTGTCGCTCGGCGGCCCTGGGCTGCGTGGACTGCAAGGGGCTGCTGGCGGACGGCATCAACCGCTACTTCGCGCAGTTCCGTGAGCGCCGCGCCGAGCTGGCGCGCCACCCGGCCACGATTGACGGCACCCTGGCGGACGGCGCGCGCCGGGCCAGGGCCATCGCCATCCAGACCATGGCCGAGGTGCGGCAGCGCATGGGTCTCAGGTAGGCCATGACAGAGATTCGGAACGACACGCCGCGCTCGCGCAGCGGGCTTGCCGCGATGGAGGTCGCCACACGGGCCATCCGGGAGGCCGGACGCACCGTGATGGAGAACTTCCAGCGGGAGAAAACGGTGCGCGTCAAGGGCCGGGGCAACATCGTCACCAGCGTGGACTATATGGTGGAGTCCGGGCTGGCGGAGGTCCTCCGGCGGGAATTTCCGGGCTTCGGCATCCTCTCCGAGGAGTCCGTCCAGGAGAAAGGCCTCGGCGAATACACATGGATTACCGACCCGCTTGATGGGACGCGCAACTACGCATCCGGCATCCCCCACTTCTGTACCACACTGGCCCTCGTCCGCGGTCAGGACGTGCTGCTCGGCCTCACCTACGACCCCTTGCGCGACGAGATGTTCCACGCCGAGAAGGGGGGTGGCGCCTACCTGAACGGCGCGCCCATTCGCGTCTCACCGCAGCGGACTGTCCAGGACTCCATTCTGGGCATGGACATGGGCTACAACGACGGTAAGGCCCGCGAGGCGCTGGAGATGGTCACGGCCCTGTGGCCCGGCATGCAGAGCCTGCGTATCATGGGTTCGGCGGCCCTGGGCCTGGCGTACGCCGCCGCCGGGCGTGTGGACATCTATTTCCACCATCACCTGTACCCCTGGGACATCGCCAGCGGCATTCTGCAGATACGGGAGGCTGGTGGAACGGTGACCGACCAGACAGGCCAGCCGGCAGCTTGGGGAAGCCGCAGCCTCGTGGCCGCCTGTCACGCGGTGCACGACGACTTCATGCGGCGCACCGTGGGACACCCGTGGCGCGCCCCCTAGCCCCTTTCGCTTCGCCTCTTTGAATGCGCCCAGAGCATGTGCTAGACTTATGACTGCCCCCGGAGGTGACGGGAATGCCTCGTCCCACTCGAAAAGTCCTTAGCAAGCGCCGGGCGGGCGTCGTTGTTGAAATAGCGGCGTTGCCGCGCCGGGACACCGTGCTGTTCCCCGGCATGCTGGCGCAACTCGTCATGATGCGCCGCGCATCCGTGAACGCTGTTGAATCGGCGATGGAGGCCAACAAGCCCATCCTCGTGGTCGCCCGCAAAAACACGGACCAGGCCCAGGTCTCCTTTGATGACCTCTACTCGATGGGGGTCGAGGCCGGCATCATCCGCGTGCTGAAGATGCCGGACGGCTCTACCACGGTCTGGCTCCAGGGCCAGCGGCGCATGCTTATCAAGAAGCTGGTCACAGCGGAGCCCTACTTCATCGTCCGGGCGGTGCCTGTCCGTGAGGTGGACCAGAAGGGACTCTCCTCCGAGGCGCTCATGCGCGCCGTCCTTGCCCTGTTCGAGAAATGCGTCAAGCTCTCGCCCAGCCTGAACGAAGACGTGTACGTGACGGCCATGAACGCGGACTCGCCTGGCAGGCTGGCGGACGCGGTGGCCTCCTGCATCAACCTGAGCGTGTCCAACCGGCAGCAGGTGCTGGAAACTGTGAACTCCCTGGAACGCTTGCAGCGCGTCAGCCTTCTCCTCGCCAAGGAAGTGGACGTACTGGAGCTTCAGAGCAAGATTCAGTCCCAGGTCCAGAGCGAGGTGGACAAGTCGCACAGGGAGTACTTCCTGCGCGAGCAGATGAAGGCCATCCAGAAAGAGCTGGGGGAGGTGGACCCGCATCAGCGGGAGGTCAACGACCTGCGGGAGAAAATTGACAAGGTGGGCATGCCGGAAGCGGCGCGCAAGCGCGCGCTGGAGGAGCTGGAACGCCTCACGAGCATCCCGCCGGCGTCTCCGGAGACCTCGGTGGTCCGCACGTACTTGGACTGGCTGGTGACTTTGCCCTGGGCCAAGTTCACCGAGGACAACCTGGACGTCAAACGGGCGGCCCTTGTCCTGGACGAGAACCACTATGGCCTGCCCAAGGTGAAAGAGCGCATCCTGGAGTACATTGCGGTGCGCAAGATGAAGCCGGAGGGGAGTCGCAGCCCCATCCTGTGCTTTGTGGGGCCGCCCGGCGTGGGCAAGACGAGCCTGGGCAAGTCCATCGCTCAGGCGCTGGGCCGTCAGTTCGTGCGCGTCAGCCTCGGCGGCATTCGGGACGAAGCCGAAATCCGCGGGCACCGGCGTACCTACGTGGGCGCGCTTCCCGGCCGCGTCATCCAGATTATGCGCAACGCCGCGACGATCAACCCCGTGTTCATGCTGGACGAGGTGGACAAAGTGGGCATGGACTTCCGTGGCGATCCTTCGTCTGCGCTGCTGGAGGTGCTGGACCCGGAGCAGAACCACGCCTTCTCCGACCACTACCTGGAAGTGCCCTACAATCTGTCGAAGGTGATGTTCATCTGCACCGCCAACGTGCTTGACCCCATCCTGCCTGCCCTGCGCGACAGGCTGGAGATCATCGAGCTGCCGGGCTATACGGAGGACGAGAAGCTCCAGATAGCCAAGCGCTTCCTGGTGTCCAAGCAGCTCAAGGAGCATGGACTGGCGCCGGAGCATCTTCAATTCACGGAGGGCGCACTCCTGCGTATCATTCGCGAGTACACGCGCGAGGCTGGCGTGCGCAGCCTGGAGCGGCAGATAGGGGGCATCGCGCGGAAGATCACGCGCTCCGTGGCGGAGGGCGAGAAGGCGCCCGCTCGCGTCACCGCCCAGACGGTCACGCACTACCTGGGGCCGCAACAGTTCTTCTGGGGTATGGCGGAGGAGGAGGACCAGGTGGGTGTGGCGACCGGCGTTGCGCGGACGGAGACGGGCGGCGAGGTCCTGGGCGTGGAGGTGACGCTGATGAAGGGCACGGGCAAGCTGATGTTGACAGGTCAGCTCGGCGACGTCATGAAGGAATCGGCGCAGGCGGCGCTCAGCTATGCGCGCTCCCGGGCCAAGGACATGAAGTTCTTTCCCAACCAATTCGACAAGACGGACATCCACATTCACGTGCCCGCCGGCGCCGTGCCCAAGGACGGGCCTTCCGCCGGTATCACTATTGCGACCGCGCTCATCTCTGCGCTGACGCGCAAACCCGTGCGCAAAGACGGCGCCATGACCGGCGAGATCACCCTTCGGGGTCGGGTGCTCCCCGTGGGCGGCCTGAAGGAGAAGATACTGGCGGCGCACCGAGCGGGCATCCGGACGTTCGTCTTGCCCAAGAAGAACCAGAACGACATATTGGACGTGCCCGCCAAGGTCCGCCGCGACCTCAAATTCGTATTTGTCGAGACAATGGATGAAGTGCTCGAGTCGGCCCTCAGGGAGGGCCGATCCGGAGGCGTTGAGGTGGTGCAGCCATGAACTGGCTCGATATCGTTGTCCTGTTTCTGGTGGTCATGGCGGTCTTTCAGGGTCTGCGCACCGGTTTCGTGCGCACCCTGTTCACGACGCTGGGCGCCGCGGCGGGCGTGGTCTTGGCGGGGCAGTTCTCGCCACAGGTCGCGCCTGTGCTGGAGTCCGCCCTGGGCGCGGGAAACGTGTCCAGGATAGCGGCCTTTGTCCTCATATTCCTGGCCGTGTTCATCGCCGCATCGTTTGTGGGTAACATCGTGCGGCAGATATTGCACATGACTCTGCTGGGCTGGCTGGATACGCTCCTGGGCGGGTTCATGGGCCTCGTCATGGGATTCGTAACCACTGGCTTTCTCTTAATCGCGCTGGGCAAGTTCCCCGTGCTGGGTATTGAGGGGGTCATTCGCGAGTCGCGGCTGGCCCCTGTTCTTATTAGCTATGTGCCGGTGGCGCTGGGCCTGTTGCCGCCGGAGTTCGGGGCGGTCCAGAACCTGCTGCGGTAAGCCTATGCCTCCGAGTAGACTCGTCCTTGTCCTGAACCAGAACTATGAGCCTCTGAACGTTTGCCACGTTCACCGGGCATTGATCCTGCTGGACAAGGGGAAGGCGGAGACCCTGGAGAACGGGAACGGCTATCTGCGCACCGTGCGGATTGTCATCCCGCTCCCGTCGGTCATTCGCCTCGTGTACATGGTGCGCCGTCCGCTGCCCAAGCGGAAGCTGACGCGACGGGAGATCTTCCTGCGCGACCGCTTCGCGTGTCAGTATTGCGGCAAAGAGGGGCGCGATCTCACCATTGACCACGTCACGCCGCGCTACCGTGGCGGACAGCACACCTGGGACAACGTTGTGGCGGCATGCGTGCAGTGCAATCATCATAAGGCGAACCACACTCCCGCGGAGGCGGGGATGCGCCTCCGCGTACAACCCAAGGCGCCGCCTCTGGGACCGTACCACCTGTTCTCTAACCACCTGGCCTCGCGGCAGGAGTGGCGCAAGTTCATCCCCTTCGTCTGAACGCCGGATAGAGGCTCCCCGCCTGTTACCGCGTGAGGCTCTGGCCCGATGATTAGAGCGGTCTTCTTCGACCTCTACAACACCGTCGCGCGCTTCGACCCTCCCCGGGAGGAGCTGCAAGTCGCGGTGTGCCGCGAGATGGGCATGACGGTGACCGCTGAGGGCATCGAGCGCGGGTACGTGCGCGCGGACGACTACCTGGCGCGGGAGAACGGCCGTGACCCGGTGTTCAAGCGGCCAAACGAACGCCTTGCGGCCTTCTGGGCGGAGTACGAGCGGCTGGTGCTGGAGGGGGCGGGGGTCAATGCGTCGCTGGAGCTGAGCGGGGAGATCTTCGCGCGTGTCCGGCGGCAGCACTACGACCTCGCGCTCTTCGACGACGTGCTGCCGGCCATGTTCGTGCTCCGGCAGCGCGCTCTCGTCCTGGGCCTGCTCTCCAACATCAATCGGGACATCCGGCAGTTGACGGACGCTCTCCGCCTGACGCCCTACCTGGACTTCGCCATTACACCCGCGGAGGCGGGCGCGGAGAAGCCGCATCCGCCCATATTCCTGGAGGCGTTGCGGCGGGCGGACTGCGCCCCAGCCGAGGCGCTGCACGTGGGAGACCAGTACCACTCGGACGTGGTTGGAGCGCGCGGAGTTGGCATCAAGCCGCTGCTGCTGGACAGGACGGGCCTGCTGGACCCCGCCCAGTACGATGTCCCCGTTATCCGCAGCCTGATGGAAGTCCAGGACCACCTGGGAGAGCCGGGGCCGGAGTCGCTTCCGGAGTAGGGTGCGGCGCGCGGCACGATTCGGCGCAAGGTTGGGCCATCCACCCATGCCGTGGTGCGTACTTGACAACGTCTGCAACGGCGCATAAGGTTGGAGCGTCGGTCCACCCTAGCCTCTTCGGGAGGGACGCTTTATGCCCAGGCCCAACATGGACAATGAGCCTTGCAAGACTATTGTGGCCGCGGTCCTGGATGCGCTGGGGAAGGCGAAAAAGCCGCTGACGTTCGATGAGATGCGGGACGCCGCAGGCAAGCGCGCGCCCTCGCTCACGATCGGCCGGTTGAGCTGGTACGCCAAGGCCGTTCAGCTTGAGCTGGAGAACCAGGGCAAGCTGGAGCGAGTTGCGGACCCCCTCCGGTGGAGACTCTCCGGCGGCCCGCTGCGCAATCTGCGGCAGACCTACCGGATGAAAGCGTCCGCCCGAGAGGTGTGGGCCATGCTGGTGGACGCGAAAAAAGTCGCTGATTGGTCGGGTGCGCCCGCCATTATGGACGCGAAAGCGGGTGCGAAGTTCTCGCTATGGGGCGGCGACATCTTCGGGGAGAACCTGGAGGTCGCGCCGCCGCGCAAGCTGGTCCAGAAGTGGCGGGTGAAGGGTTGGAAGTCGCCGTCCACGGTCACGTTCAACCTTCGCGAGCGGAAGGACGGGGAGACGACCGAGACCGACGTGGAGCTTGTCCACACGGACATCCCCGCGAAAGAGCTGGACGGGATTGCCGCCGGCTGGGATGCGTATTACCTGGGCGTCATCAAGGGGCGCTTTGCCGCGAAGAAACAGGCGAAGGCAGGCAGGTGACATAATGCGCAACGGAGTTGTGGGCGTCGGCGTCATAGGCACGGGCTTCGGCAGCATCGTCCAGGCGCCGGGATTCAGTCGCGCGCCCGGGTGCAAGGTCGTCGCCATCGCGTCGGGCCACCGTGAGCGCGCGGAGGCCGCGGCGCGGCAGCTTGGCATACCGTTCGCCACGGACGACTATCGGGCGCTCCTGGCGCGCGACGACGTTGACCTGGTGTGCGTCTCCGCGCCTCCGTACCTGCACCACGAGATGACCCTGGCCGCCCTGGCCGCGGGCAAGCACGTGCTGTGCGAGAAGCCCATGGCGGCGGATCGCTGGCAGGCGTGGGAGATGGAGCGGCGCGTCCGTGAGACGGGACGCATCGGGCTGATTGACTTCGAGCTGCGGTGCATGCCGACGCGTGCATACATGAAGGAGCTGATCGCGGGTGGCTATCTCGGCGTGCTGTTCTGGGTCCACGCGACGCACTTCGGCGGTTTCCGCGGCAAGGCGATGGACGACGTGCCATATGACTGGCTGGCGCAGAAAAAGTACGCGGGCGGCATGCTGGGCGCCATGGGCTGCCACTACGTTGACGCCTTCCGCTGGTGGTTCGGCGAGGTCACCGGCCTGTACGCTGAGCTGGACACGCGGGCGAAGGCGCGCCCCTTGCCGGACGGCTCCGGCACGCGCGAGGCGGACTCGGACGACACCATCTGGTGCAGCATGAAGCTGGACAACGGCGCGATGGCGACGCTGGTCGTGAGCACGGCGGTGCGCCACGGTTCCGGCGCCCGCATCGAGGCGTATGGCAGCGAGGGGACGCTGGTGCTGGAGAACGACGGCCCGCTTTTCGGCGCGCGCGCAGGCGACGCCCGGCTGACCGAATTGCCGCTCCCCGCGCGCCTGCTCTCCCCGGCGGAGGGGGAGGACCGGCGATTGCGCGCCTTCATTCCCTGGGCGCGTCGCGTCGTGGACGCCGTGCGCCAGCAGCAGCAGATTACGCCCGACTTCCATGACGGCGCGCGGTGCCAGGAGGTCATGGACGCCATCCATCGCTCGTCGGAGACGCGGCGCTGGGTCGGCCTGCCGCTGGAATCGCGCCGCGGCTCCGGCCAGGTAGGAGGCGCAACATGAGCGGACGCATTCGCGTGGGGGTCATCGGCTCCAGCTTCGGCGCCGAGGTCCACATTCCCGGCTTCCAGTCGCTGCCGGAGTACCAGGTCGTCGCCGTCGCGTCGGGCCGCCGCGAGCGCGCGGAAGCCACGGCGCGGCAGTTCGGTATTCCGTTCGCCACGGACGACTATCGGGAGCTCCTGGCGCGCGACGACGTTGACATGGTCAGCGTGGCGACTCCGGTGTACCTGCACCACCCCATCGTGGTGGACGCCTTCGCCGCGGGCAAGCACGTGCTGTGCGAGAAGCCCCTGGCCCTGGACCGGCGGCAGGGTGCGGAGATGCTGGCGGCGGCGCGGGCCTCTGGCAAGGCGCACATGGTCAACTACGAGCTGCGTTTCCTGCCCTGGCGTCAGAAGGTCAAGGAGCTGCTGGCGGCGGGCTACGTGGGCGAGCCGCGCATGGTCGTCGGCGAGTTCTTCGGGCCGTTCAAGGGCATGAACGGACGGGACGTGCCGTGGGACTGGCTGGCCGTGCGCAGCCTCGGCGGGGGCTTTTTCGGCGCGAAGGGCTGCCACTACGTTGACTTGTACCGCTGGTGGTTTGGCGAGGTGACGGGCGTGTACGCCACGCTGGAGACAAAGGAGCCGCTCCGAAAGGTCGCGGGCGCGGAGCAGTGGCGGCCCGTGGAGACGGAGGACTGCTTCATCGTCATGCTGCGCATGAAGGGCGGCGTGCAGGGCACCATCTGCGTCAGCCGCGTGGTTCGGCACGGCGCCGGCGGGCGCATCATGGTCTATGGCAGCGAGGGCACGCTGATACTGACCGATGAAGGGGTGCTCACCGGCGCGCGCCGCGGCGACAAACACCAGGAGCCGCTGCTGACGCCGGATCAGATGCCCCAGGCGGGCGTCACGGGCGCAGGGCCGCAGGTGGCGTTCCCACGCCTGGCGCGGGAGATGGCGCGCGCCGTCCGCGAGGGCGTGCGCGTCGCGCCCGACCTGGAGGACGGGCTGCGCGCCCAGGAGGTCACGGACGCCATCGTCCGCTCGAGCGCCGAGCGGCGTTGGGTCAGCCTGCCTCTGGAGCCGTAGGGCAGCTTTGCGTCGGGCCCTTTAGATACCAGCCCAACGGGCAAACAGCAACTCCCGCTCTGAGGCTTGTCGGAGCGGAGCGCGCTTGCCAGACGTTGGACGATGCGCTGGAGAGGAGACTAGGTTCTGGTGACATTTCCGCTCACCCTGAGCTTGTCGAAGGGCGAGCGGGGGATGTTCCCTTCCCGCTCGTGGTGAGCCTGTCGAACCATGAGCGGGAAAATACCAATTGTCAACAGAGACTAGGGAGAGGGCCGCCTCGCCACTACCGCACTCGGGGGACGTGCATGGCGCCGCTTGTCACAGGCTCGTTCACGTAGAGGTCGCCGTTGCGGATCTTGATGTTGAAGCCGCATTCCGGGCTTGTGCAGACCCACGCCTTGTACTGAATAGGAGCGCCCTGGCTGCCGAAGTCAGACAATGGCACAAGGTCGCCCACCTTGCACTTCTGACACTTGGGGAACTGGTTCTGGTCCACGGAAACCCACCTCCCTACACTTCGCCCGCTTGTGTTGCGGAACTTCCTGGCCCTTTGAAAGGCCGTCGCTCAGTATAGCATTGCGTGTTCCTGTACGCAAGCGCGGACGCCCTTGCGCACGCCGGATAACGTCGCATCGCCGCCGACATTCGAACACCGATTGTCAGGGCTGCGAGAGCGCATTTCCCCTCAGGGGCGCGTCCGCCAGCCGGGAGTAAATGGCGCCGGACGGCGTGAGTGTGCTCCGCATCAGGCTCAGCGCGGTCGCGGTGAAGGTGACGCCGCTGTCCGTGCGCACGGACGCCGCCGTGGGGCCAAGGCGCCGTCGCTCGGCGGGAGGCATGCCGTCGCGGACGCGGCCCAGCGTCAGGTGCGGCGAGAAGGGCCTGTCCTCCCGCGGGAAGCCGAGCGCGGCAAGCTCGCCGTCCAGCCGGGCCTGCAGCGCCGTCAGGGCCCGCACGTCGCCGTGGACGCCTACCCACAGGACACGCGCCCTGTCCATGCCGGGGAACGCGCCTATCTCCTTCGTCGTCAGCCGGAGCTGGCCGCAGTCGCTGGCCGACGCCTCCATCGCCTCGATGACTGGCGGGACCTGGTCCGGCAGGATATTGCCCAGGAACTTGAGGGTCAGGTGGATGCCCTGAGGCCGCGCCCATGCGATGGAGGAGAACCGCGCCTTGCGCAGGGCGTCCTGGATGGTCTGGATGTAGTCCAGCACGCTCCGCGGCAGCTCGATGGCGATGAATGCGCGCAGGGGCTCCGTCACGGCGCGCCCTCCTTGCGTGGGGCCGCGCCGCTGCCGGATATGGTGCAAACTCTCCCCACGGAATAGTGTGAATGCATCATGTCAGGTCTTGTCGCGTGCTTTAGACTAAGAGAGGTGCAGCAAACAAGGTTTTCCTAAGCGCGCTAAAACACCCTCCCCTTTAGCGCGCTGTTTCAGAAGGGGCTCGCATCTTGTGCGTGCCCCTTCTCTGTTTCTCCAGCCCGAGCGGTAGTGTATCAGTTAGGTCCTTGTCATTCCGGCGAAGAGCTTGCCCCGTACCTGATACGGGGCCGGAATCCAGAGAGCGTCTCCCTCTCGCCTGTTTCTGGACACCGGCTTCCGCCGGTGTGACGGATAAAGCCCCCATCCCTACCACGTCAAACTGAGACACTACTGCCCGAGGAGCTTCCTTGCGTTTTCGCCCAGCACCAGCCGCCGTGCCCTGGCAGGCAGGCCCGCCTCCAGCGCTTGCGCCAGCGCCCGCTCCTGTCCGAGCAGGGGGTAGTCGCTGCCGAAGAGCACGCGCTCCGCTCCCACCAGCTCCGTCGCCGCGCGGAAGACCTGGGGCTGGTACAGGAAGGGCGTCGCCGCCGAGTCGAAGTACACGCGCGGCAGCAGCCGCCTGATCTCCGGCATCAGGGCGTAGAACGGCAGGCCGCCGCCCCAGTGGGCGCAGATGATGTCGTTCTCCGGGAAGCGGGCGATGAAGCGGGTGAGCACGTCGGGCGTCACGGTCCCCTTGCCCGCGTAGGCGTGCCCCACAGGCTCCGACGCGTGGACCAGCACGGCCAGCCCCAGTCGCCGCGCTGCGTCCATGACCGGCGCCATCACCCGCGCGTCGTCGAGCGCGTAGCCCTGGCTGTCCGGGTGCAGCTCGCCGACGCCGCGCAGCCCCAGCTTCGCGATGCGCTCGACCTCCGCGACCGCCCCGGCGTGTCGGGGGTTCACGACGCCGAAGCCCGCCAGCCGCGCGGGATAGCGGCGCACCGCGTCCGCGATGGCGTCGTTCGCGAGGGCGCAGTGCTCCGGCTTCTCCCAGCCGATGCCGACGGCCACGGACAGGTCTATGCCCGCTGCGTCCATCCGCTCGACAAGCTCCACCGGCGTCGCGAGCCTGGCCTTGGGGTTGGCGTAGAGCGCGCCGAAGGTGCGGTCGGCGGCCAGGAAGCGCTCGCGGTGCGCGACGGCCTCCGGCGGGAAGAGGTGGACGTGTGAGTCAATAATCATGGGCGGATTATAGCACCCGATGTAGCTCAGCATGATGCCGATGGAAAGGTCGGCGCCGGTCATGCCGTCAC
The DNA here is from genome assembly GCA_030648205.1 of Dehalococcoidia bacterium. Taxonomy (NCBI): domain Bacteria; kingdom Bacillati; phylum Chloroflexota; class Dehalococcoidia; species Dehalococcoidia bacterium. The sequence goes on from JAUSIH010000006.1 coordinate 16,097, forward strand.
GAACGCTCCTATGGGAGCCAGATGGTTGACCTGGCTTGATATGTCGCCCTTAACGCGCCATAATGCGGGAGAATCGTATGCTACCGAAACAGAACACGGATAAAAGACACTGTTATGTGGCCTGGAGCGAATGATGAATGAGGCTCTCCCATGGCTGATCCTGCTCGTGACCACCCTGACTGCGGTCTCGGCGATTGTCCTGCTGGTTCGTGGGTCAAGGGGTTTCCAGGGTGCCGGAAAGGAGGTGCGCGACGACCTCCGAACGGGCCGCGAGGAAGCGCGGACTGCGGGAAAGGAACTTCGTGAAGAAGTGTCGGCTGGCCTGAAATCAACCAACGACACGTTGTCCAAGACTCTGGAAGTCATGGGCAAGATTCAGCAGACGCAGCTTGAAGGGATGACGAAGCAGCTGAAGGAGCTCGCGGATTCCAACCAGGACGCACTGGATCGCATTCGCAAGACATTTGACTCTCGTGTCAAGGAGCTTCAGGAGGGTAACGAGAAGAAGCTCGACGAGATGCGCAAGACCGTGGACGAGAAGCTGCACGATACTCTTGAGAAACGGCTCGGAGAGTCGTTCAAACTTGTGAGTGATAGGTTGGAGGCGGTACACAAGGGTCTCGGAGAGATGCGGAATCTGGCCACAGGCGTGGGAGACCTCAAGCGGGTTCTGACCAACGTGAAGGCGCGTGGCACGTGGGGGGAGGTTCAACTTGGCGCGATCTTGGAGCAGATTCTCACTCCCGAGCAGTACGAGAAGAACGTCGGGGTGAAGGTCGACTCGTCCGAAAGAGTCGAGTATGCCATTAAACTGCCGGGTCCGAAGGACGATCCTGAGGCCTGCGTTTGGCTTCCTATTGACTCGAAGTTTCCTCAGGAGGACTACCTTCGCCTTCAGGAAGCCGCGGAGAAAGCCGATCTGGACGCAGTTCAGAGGGCAACGGATGCCTTGGCGCGGACAGTTCGGGCCGCTGCAAAGGACATCCACGATAAGTACGTAAACCCACCCAGCACGACCGACTTTGGGATCATGTTCCTCGCTACGGAGGGGCTCTATGCGGAGGTGCTTCGGCAGCCTGCCCTTGTCGAGGAACTCCAACGGCAGTATCGGGTTGTCGTGGCCGGTCCCACCACGTTGGCGGCGATTCTGAGTGGCCTTCGCATGGGCTTCCAGACCCTGGCGATCGAGCAGCGGGCATCTGAGGTGTGGAGAGTCTTGGGAGCGATAAAGACAGAATTCGGAAAGTTCGGTGATGTGCTGGACAAGGTCAAGCGCCAGCTCAACACCGCGAGCCGGACGATTGAACAGACTGGCGTGCGGAGCCGGGCCATCGAGCGAAGGCTCCGTTCAGTCGAGCAATTGCCAGGGGCGGAAGCATCGGAGATTCTTGCATTGCCCGCAGCAGTCGAGGAAGTGGAGGCAGAAGACGCGGAAGGCGAAGAAGAGGCCACGGAGGCCAAACAGGAATGAGGAAGGGACAAGCAATGAACGGCATGCCCGGCTCCGCGCCTGCCGTCCTTCGCACGTGTGACCTCTCCTCTTCCGTCCCCTCTCTCCTTCCGATACCGGAAGGACGGAGAGGGGAAACAGAGCTTGTCCTGAGCGAAGTCGAAGGAGGTGAGGTACGGGTTACAGCCTGTCCCGTCTGTACACGTCCCGCCGGTGGCCGATGCACAGTGTAACCTCTCCTCTTGCGTCCCCTCTCCGCATGCGGAGAGGGGAAACAGGGGTGAGGTACGCCCCCCGCGGGGGAGACCCCTCGTTGCACTCGGGGTGACAGACCGCAAGACCGATGCGTTCAGCACCTTCGCGACGGTTGCAGACCTCTCCTCGTCCGTCCACTTGTAATGTCTTGTTCCTGAAATGCGCGTACAAAGTTGTCATTGCGAGGACTCCGGCTTGCCGGAGGACGAAGCAATCTGGAAGAGGGGCGGACCCCACCGCCAGATTGCCACGGCCCTCCTTCGTCGGGCCTCGCAATGACATTCGTAGCGGGCTTCGGAGACACACAATGCGGAGAGGGGAGACAGGGGTGAGGCATGCGTTACGGCCTGCCTTGTCTATACACCTCCCGCCGGTGGCCGATGCGGAGCACCAGGTAGCCTTCGTTCGTGCGCGCGTAGATGACGCGGTAGTCGCCGACGCGCAGCCTGAACAGCCCCGCGAAGTCGCCCTTCAACGCCTCTCCCGCGTGGCCCTCGGACGCAAGCGCGGACTCCAGGCTCTGTTGACAATTGGTATTTTCCCGCTCGTGGTGAGCTTGTCGAACCATGAGCGGGAAGGGAACACCCCTCGCTCGCCCTTCGACAGGCTCAGGGTGAGCGGGAATGTCAACAGAACCTTGTCTGGCGAGGACGCGCGCCACGGTCGCCGGACTCAGCCTGCCGAGGTCACTGGCGACGGACGCCTTGTAGCTAATGTGCTGCCTCGCTGACCCCTTCACAGCGACCCAACGCATGTTGTCATTCCTGCGAAAGCAGGAATCCAGATTGTAAGGCCTGGATTCCGGATCAAGTCCGGAATGACGGACACTGTAGATCTGTTTATGAGACGCTACACTAATTCGTTTTGCGGCCAAGGCGCTTCCGCAGCTCGGACGCGGAGATCACGGGGTCGTCCTTGTCGCGCAGGCGGTCGAGCGCCACCTGATAGTCGGCCTGCTCCGCCAGATACGCCTGCAACGCTTTAACGATGAGGTAGGTCTTGGGCCGCTCCGTCGCTCTGGCAAGCTCCTCCAGCGCGCGGGCGGTCTCCACGGGCAGCCGGATGGAGACGGACGTCGTCACGGTATCACCCTCTGTGTGTAATGCACGTAAGACAAGTATAACGCCCCGTCCCACGGCGGGTCAACGCATGACCCATGTGACGGCAAGGCCGATGTCATTGCTAGGGGAATAGCGGTGTCGGTCCTGTAGGGGCAATCCTGTGTGATTGCCCCAAGCTAGGGCGGCCACGCAGGGCCGCCCCTACAAGGAATCGGGAATTTCATACGTGGTGCCGATCGCAACCGGCATGAAAGACCCCTCGTTCCACTCGGGGTGACAGACCGTGAGATCCTGCGTCCCCAACCTCCAACCTCCAACCCCCAAGCCCCGCCACCCGCCCATTGCTCCACCCTGAAACCACGCGCTATCCTGTCAAAAGAACACTTGTGTTACACCGCGCACCTTCGTCGGAATCGCCGTGACCGGCCCTGGAGGGGCGGACCGATGTGTCCGCCCGCAGCGGCCACCTCGCGCCCGCCGCTCGACGACGCATCCGCGAAGCCCGGCGCATCTACATTGAGCATCTCACGGCCCCCGACGTAACATAACAAGAACAAATACCCGTAACCCGACCCGACAGATAGCAGCACCAGATAGGGGAGGCCCCTCGAAAAATACGAAACAATTCAAATCCCTGTCTGCCGCACCTCCCCCTCTCCGCATGCGGAGAGGGGGACCGAGGGGGTGAGGTACGCTCCCTTACGCCGGCCTCGCGGGGGCCTTCTCCTGCTCCGCGCCGGGCGCCGCCTGCGGGTTCTTCAGCCGACCGTCCCACGTGTACTTGGCCGTGTAGCCGCGCGGCGTCACCATCTTCCCCTCGAACGTGAACGTGTTCGAGTTGCCGATGACCAGCGTCGTCAGCATCCCTATCTCGTGGTCGAGCATGTGGTCCAGGTCGGTCAGCACGATGCGCTGTCCCGCCCGGTAGGCGCTCTTGATGACGCCCACCGGCGTCGCGCCCGCGCGGTACGTCCGCACGATCTTCTGCGTCTCAATAATCTCCTGCGTGCGCCGCCCGCTCTTGGGGTTGTACAGGCCGATGACGAAGTCGGCGGCGGCTACGGCCTCGATGCGCCGCGCGATGACCGGCCACGGCGTCAGCAGGGTGCTGAGGCTGATGGCGGCGAAGTCGTGGACCAGCGGCGCGCCCAGCAGCGCGGCGCATGCGCTGAGGGCCGTCACGCCCGGCACCACCTCGATCTCGATGCCACGCTCCGGGGTCCATCCGCGCTGTTGCAGCACCTCCCAGACAAGGCCCGCCATGCCGTAGATGCCCGAGTCGCCGCTGGAGACGATGGCGACGGTCTTGCCCTGCTCCGCCAGGTCAATGGTGGTGCTGGCGCGGGCCATCTCCTCCTGCATCCCCGTGCGGATGACCTCCTTGCCCTCCAGCAGGTCGGCCACAAGGTTGATGTACGTGTCGTAGCCGACGACGGCGTCGGCCTCCACGATGGCCTGGCGCGCGCGATAGGTCATGTGCTCGGGAGCGCCCGGCCCGAACCCGACGATGTATAGCTTACCGCGCTTTTTGGGCGCGGCGTGTGTGTCTGACATATGCTCCCTCCCATGATATGGATTGCCTCATCCCCCGGCCCCCCGGCGGGGAACCTGGGTTCCCCGCACCCTCCTGATGCCATTCTATCCCGTTGGCGTAATCGCCCGCGTGATCCGTCGGGCTATTTGCCTTTGCTGAACTCCATCCGCGCGACGGCCACGGTGACGCTGGTTGTCTTGCGCTTGCTCACCAGCAGACGCCGCGCGCCTGCGCTCAGCAGCGCGGCGGGCTCGCAGACGCCCTTGGCGCCCACGGCCGCCAGCGCCGCCTTCGACTCGCTCTCCACGCCCTCGACGGCGTTCAACTGCTCAGCGGTGTAGTAAACGATGGGCACGCCCAGGCGTCGCGCGACCTCCTCTAGGCCCGGCTCGCCGCGCTTGGCGTCAATGCTCGCCAGGTTGCGCACGCTCTTGACCGACAGGCCCGCGTCTTGAAGCGTCTGCCGGACGAGGCGCTCGATGTCGTCGGCGGCAGCGCCCTTCTTGCACCCGACGCCGACGGCCAGGCTCCGGGGCCGGTACACAACCGCCTTTTTGAAAAGCGCGGCGTAGCTTTCGTCCAATAGCCGGTCGGTGACGATGAGCGCCGCGTTCGGGTTGGCCGCGGCCAGCTCGTCGAGCGTGGCGTACACGCGGATGCTGGCGGGCAGCGGCTTGCCCGCGGGCCACCAGTCGGACTCGCCCGTCTCCACGAGCACGCCCACCGGCTCCTCGTTGACCACCGCCGCGCTCACCTGCGTCACGTGGGCATCGCTCTCCATGCGCCAGCCGAGGTCGCGCCCGAAGAGGTCCACGGCGATGGTCCCGCCCACGTCCGACGCGGTGGTAATCACGGGCTGCGCGCCCAGCAGGTCGGCGACGCGCCGGGCCAAGGCGTTGGCGCCGCCCATGTGGCCGGACAGCACGCTGATGGCGAAGCGCCCGCGGTCGTCCACGACGACGACGCCCGGGTCGTAGCGCTTGTCCTTGAGGTGGCCCGCCAGCATGCGCACGACCGCGCCCAGGGAGATGAACAGGACCAGGTTATCGTAGCTGGTGAAAAGCTCGCCGAGCTTCTCGCTTACCTTCTCATTGAACAGCGTGGCGCGGTCGCCGCTCACCTGCGAGGCGAACTTGTCCGGGATGAAGAGGTCGGCGCCGGGCAGCAGGTCGCGGAGCCTCTGGGAGAGCGCGGCGCTGTGCTTCGTAATTGCCATCACCGCGACGCGCGGCCCGCCGCTCGCATGCGCGGCTTGCTGTGGCTCGCTCGTAGTCACAATCAGTACCCCATGTCGGGCCGCACGGGGTTCCGCAGCGGCTCGCCCGCCATATAGCGGCGGATGTTGTCCAGAAGGATGGCCGCCACAAGGTCGTCGTGGCTCACCGTGGCCCCCGCCATGTGCGGCGTCACAATCACGTTGGGCATGCTCCAGAGCGGATTGTCCGGCGCGGGCGGCTCCTCTTCAAAAACGTCCAGCCCTGCTCCGACTATTCGTCCCTCCTGCAGGGCGCGAATGAGCGCAGGTTCGTCAATGAGCGAGCCGCGCCCCACGTTCACGATGTAAGCGGTCGGCTTGAGCGCGCGCAGCTCCCGCTCGCCGATGATGTGGCGCGTCTCCGGCGTGGACGGCAGCGTGATCGCCACGAAGTCGCATTGGGCCAGCATCTCATGGAGTTGGTCTGGCGGGAACATCTCGTCGGTAAAGCCGTCGTCGCCTGGCCCGCGGCGCGCGCAGGAGCGGCGCGTCGCCAGCACGCGCATCCCGAATGCCTTGCACAGGCGCGCCGTCGCCGAGCCGATGTTCCCCAGCCCCAGGACGCCGATAGTCCTGCCCGCCAGGTCTCCCACGTCACGTCGTTCCCACCGCTTCCGCCGCTGGTTCTCCTCCAGCGCGCGGGTCTGCTTGGCGAGCATCAGCATCAGCGTGACCACCCACTCGGCGATGGGCACGGCCAGCGCGCCGCGACTGTTCGTCAGCAGCAGGCTGCCGTCGTGGATGTCGCTGCCCTGCGTCAGGTCAATGCCCGTCCCGCCAAAGTGTATCCAGCGCAGCTTCGGCGCGTGCGCCTTCAGGTCGAGGGGGATGTACTGCAGGGAATAGATAATCTCCGCCTCGGCCAGGCTCTTGTTGAGCCGCTGGCTTGCCGCCTCCCATGCCGCCCCCGCAACGGGGGGAATGGTCTTGAATCCCGCCACCAGCGTCCAGTCGGCGCTGGCGTCCACGACGCGCAGGGCCGGGTGGTCTCGTCGTATCCGTTCGATGGTCGCGTCGCTGATGCTCAGGCGTGTGCCCAGGACGAGCGTGCGTTGCTTCATGCATTTCCTCGAAAAGCAGGCTAATGGGTAGAGGGTAGCGCGATGCGTGCTGTGCGGTCAAGCGGGTCCGCCGGACACGGGCAGAAGCGGGCGCATCGCGAGAACTTGGGGGTGTTGCACGGCCAAACACGTACTGAAAGTGATGGTGGCGTGAGCATTCGGAGCGCCATCGAGGCGATCGCATTCCGCCTAAGGCTGCGGAACCCCGCCTTGCCCTCTGTCGTCACAGGGCCTTAGGCACGCGTAGCGCATGCGCCCAAAGCGTCCGCTAGGTAGGCGAATTCAGCAAGGTGTGCAGATTCTTCCAACCTCGGCGCGACTGCTTGGCCTGCGCCGCCGGACTTCGGCTCACCGCGCGAGCTTGCTCGATGTCGAGCGCAGGTGACACTCGCAGAGAAACGAACGTCGGCCCAGGCGCGAGCAGGAGGTCGTTCATCGCCAGGTCCAGCGACTCCACATCCTCGAATGCGTGTACGTTCCGGTATCCCGTTGCGCGCGCAATGTCCACCAGCGTATTCGGACGGTCGCTGCCGGAGACCGGCTGTCCGCCCGTCAGGTTGTAAACGCCGTTCTCGAACACCACGTGGACAAGGTTCGGAGGCGCCTCCTGCCCCACCGTCACCAGCACGCCCAGGTTCATGCGCAGGCTGCCGTCGCCGTCCAAAACGATGACGCGCAGATCAGGCCGCCCAAGCGCGACGCCAAGACCGATGCTCGGCGCGCTGCCCATGGGCGCAGTGTGCGTGAAGTCGCGAGACGAGCGGCTGTATTGAGGCCAAAGACTCCCCGCTGTCATCGTCGCGATGACGACCTCATCAGTCCTGTGACGATCGATGATCTCCAGCGCCTGGGCCGTGGTCATGCGTGACATGTTGCGCCTCCTAGGGCAGTTCGCCGAGCAGGGCCACGGGCCGCGACTCGGCGGTGGCCTGCTGCACCGCGCGGCGTACGAATTGCACGTCGTCCGGTTTGTCTATCGTGTAGTGCGGAACGTCAATGGCCTGCAGTATCTTCTCTGTCCACTGGCCCGCCAGTATGATCTGCGAGGCCGCGTCGCCCCGGCGGGCCCGCAGTTCCTCCTCGAAGCCGGGCCGCGCTCTACCAGCATAGCCGATGAACATGAGCAGAGGTGTTCGCAGGTCCACCGCCAGAACACGAAATGTGTCCAGGGACTCGAAGAAGCCGAAGTTCTTAACGCAGTAGAGCGGCTGGTGTCCTGTCAGGTGCAGCCCCGCGCAAATGCCCACCGCCTCTCCCTCGCGACAGGCCGTAATCACCTTCGCGTCCTTGGCCTCGACGAAGCATTGCCAGAGAGCGGCAGTCTCTCGGTCCGGCACGCCGACCACGTGGCGGATGCCGCAGGCGCGTAGCTCTTGGTACACCAGGCGGGCCAGGTCTTTCGAAGGTATGGACAACGTGTACCTCCTTCCGCAATTATCGTGCGCTTCCTACCGTGTCCGCGGCCGCGGGTCTATGACGTCGCGCAGGGCCGGGTGGTCCCGCCGTATCCGTTCGACTGTGGCGTCGCTGATGCTCAGGCGTGTGCCCAAGACGAGCGTGCGTTGATTCATGCATTTCCTCGAAAAGCAGGCTAATGGGTAGATGGTAGCGCGATGCGTGCTGTGCGGTCAAGCGGGACGTACGCGGGCCGCCGGACGTGGCTGCTGACGAGTCCAATGTGGGTGCATGAAACGCCGTGAAGCTGTGCCGTGACTGTGCAACAGGCGTGGCGGCGACGAGGGCTGGGGGTGTCTCACGATCAAACATTTACCGAAAGTGATGGCTGGCGTTGTTGGCTTCCGGGAATGATAGCGCATACATTGGTGTGGGTGCTCCGGCTCCCTTTCCTCCAGCGGCGCCCTGGGTTGCGGCCCAAGGCGCCGCTTCGTATCTATGGCCTCAGCACGGCGCGCGGGGCCGGGTCCTTTTCGCGTTGGGCTTCGTACCGCCCGGCCCGTGTGCCCGCGTCCGTCTGACCGGTTATCCCAAGACCAGGGCATGGCTTAGCGCTCTCTGTCGAAATGGGTAGGTCTGGCTGGAGGCGTGCGTCGCGAGCGTGCCGTCGGGACGTGACGATGCGACGAGGTGAGCCGCGTCTTGCCGCGGTGGGGAACTCAGGTATGTAGTGGACGAGTACAGGCCCTTGACGCACGCGGCCCCCGATAGTAGTGTAGGGTGCGCCGGGCGCACCCTACACTTAAGGAGGCTGTCATGCCCATTGATCCCAAGCCGCTCCGCTCCGTGCTGTACGTCCCCGGCAACAAGCCGGAATGGATGCGCAAGGCGCCCAAGTACGGCGCCGACGGGCTTGTCTTCGACCTGGAGGACTCGGTCCCGCCCGTCGAACGGCCCGCCGCCCGCAAGTTCGTGCGGGAGGCCCTGCGGGAGATGGGCGCGGAGCACACGCTGCTCGTGCGGGTGAACGGCATTGACACGGGCACGACCGCCGACGACCTTGAGGCCGTGGTCTGCAAGGGCCTGTACGCGGTCTTCCTGCCCAAGGCGCGCGGGCCGGAGGACGTGGTGGAGCTGGACGTGCTACTGTCCACCTTCGAGCGGCGCGCGGGCGTCGAGGTGGGCCGGACGATCATCGTGCCGGGGCTGGAGACGGCGCGAGCCATGCGCGAAGCCTACGAGGTGTTCACGGCGTCCAAACGGGTGGAGAACTGCGGGGCCGTCGTCTCGAACGGCGGCGACATCGCGAAGGCGCTGAGCCTCATGTGGACGCGGGACGCGAAGGAGAGCCTCTTCCTGCGCTCCAAGATCCTGCTGGACGCCCGCGCCGCGGGGACACGCTACCCCATGGGCGGCCTCTGGACGGACATCAAGGACCTGGACGGCCTGCGCGCCTTCGCCACGGAGATGCGGCACATCGGCTACACGGGGCTGCGGCTCATCCATCCCTCGCATGTGGCCGTGGTGAACGAGGTCTTCTCGCCCACCCCGGAGGAGATCGCCTACTGGCGGGGGCTGGTGGAGGCGCTTTCCGAGGCGGAGAAGCGCGGCACCACGGCCATCACGTACAAGGGCGACATGGTGGACACGGCGATGGTCCGCACGGGCACGCAGACGCTGGAGTTGGCGCGGAAGCTGGGGCTGATCAAGTAGCCCCAGGACACCCATGCGCGGGGCCTGTTACCTGAACAGCGCCTTCGGCCAGAAATACTCGTTCTTCTGCCAGTCCTGGATGCGTGCCCAGACGCCCTTGTCGTCCACGTGGTACACCATGCGCCCGTCCAGCACGTTCTGCCTGGCGGCCCACGCCTTGCGGGCGTTCTTGAAGTGGGCGGGCATGACCGCCTCGTCGGACGCGTCCATCTCGATGCACTTGATGGCCGAGTTGTATGTTCCCATGGCGTTCACCTCAATAGCCCGCACAGGACGGGCGATATTCTATGGATGGCGGCGCTTGCTTGCGTGGATACCTCACCCCCTTCTCCCTTCGGCTCCGCTCAGGGCGGTTGTTTAGGTGCTTCACTGTTTTCATACGCCTTCGCAAGCAGGTCGATGATGTGCATGACGCGGACGATCGATTTACGTTCCGCCAGGCCCGCCTGCATGTGCAGGAGACACCCCGGATTCGCGGTGACGATCACATCGGGGCGCGTGTCCAGCGCGCAGTCCAGCTTGCGCTCGCGCAGAGTGGACCCCATTCGGGGCTGAGTCAGGTTGTAGATGCCCGCGCTGCCGCAGCACAGGGCGCTCTCTCGCATCTCCACCAACTCCAGCCCGGGAATGCTCTGGAGCAGCCGCCGCGGCGCCGCCGTGATGCGCTGGGCGCTGGCCAGATGGCAGGCGTCCTGGTAGGCGGCGCGTATGTCCATGCGCTCCGGCGCTGGCCGGTCCGGCAGGGAGTCCAGGTACTCCGTCACGTCCCGCACCCGCGCGCTGAAACGCCGCGCCCGCTCACGCCAGGCCGCGTCGTCCTCGAACAGCTCGGGGTACTTCTTCAGCATGTTGCCGCATCCCGCCGCATTCACAACGATGGCGTCGGCGGGCGAACGCTCGAATGCGGCGATGTTCCGTTGCGCCAGGCGTCGCGCGCGCGCCACGTCGCCGGCGTGGGCGTGCAGCGCGCCGCAGCAGCCCTGGCCGTCGGTCGCCTCCACGCTGCGCCCGCACCGCATCAGCACGTCGACTGTGCGACGGTCGGTGTCGGCGAACAGGGTGCTCATGACGCACCCGGCGAAGAGGGCGGCCCGGGGCTTCCCCTGGCCCCACTCTTGCCCTCGCGGCACGAGGAAGTGCGTGGGGACGGGCGGCGTCAGGGCGTCGGCGGCGGCCAGGCCCAGGAGTCGCAGGAGTCCCGTGGCGCGCGCTGCGGTCTGGATGCCCGAGCGCTGGTAGAAGCGCAGCAGCCCTGCGGCGGCGCGGAAGAGTCCCATGCGGGGGAACACCCATGCCAGGGCAAGACGGCCCGCCACGGGCGGACGGGAGACTCGCGGCGCATCCGAGCGCAACGCGATTTGTATCTCCTCCATGCGGACGCCGGTGGGACAGATGGCGGTACACGCCTCGCAGACCAGGCAGCTCGCCTCGTGGCGGCGCAGGTCGGACGTGACCGGCAGGTGGCCTTCAGCCAGAGCGCGGGCCATGGCGATGCGTCCGCGCGGCGACTCCTCTTCCAGCATGGTCGCCTGATACGTGGGGCACACGGAGAGACAGAGGCCACACCGGATGCAGGCCAGCATGTTGTCGTACTGGCCTGTCAACGCGTCCTGTGTGCTCCGCCTTGCGGAGGCGTGGGCCTGTTGCGCTATCTCCATACGATAGTCTCATGATAGCACGCTCAGGGCGTCTGGCGATGCATTGATAGAGAAGACCGCGCGCAGTGAGGGAGCTGATACCAACCAAAAACATCAATTTTGCAAAGCGCTGAAGGCGTTCACATGCATTTGAAGAGTGAAATCGTACTATAAGTCGTGAAGTGTTCGCCGGAAGACTCGGAATCCGGCCTTGTGCTATCACCAGTCTTTTGGTAGGATTTGCCACACTGCCGGATAATCGCGAATGATTAGTGGGGAGGGCTTGTGCGTCAGATGGGGAAGTTGCCCGCCGAAGGAGACGGCGCCACGATCATCGTGGCCGACGATAGCGCCGCCCATCGGACGCGTCTTCAGAGCATTCTGACGTTGGCGGGATACCAGGTCCTGACCGCGCGGGACGGCCAGGAGGCCCTGGACCTGGCGTTCAGCAGGACTCCCGACCTCGTCCTTCTGGACGTGGCCATGCCCCGGCTGTCCGGCCTGGAGGTCTGCAAGCGGCTCCGCCAGGCGCCCCAGTTCCGCGAGACCCCTGTCGTGCTTGTCACACCCCGCTACGGACCGGTGAGCAAGGTCGAAAGCATTGAGGCGGACTGCGACGACCTGCTGACCAAGCCCGTGGACGCGGTCGAACTGGTGGCGCGCGTACGGTCGCTCCTGCGGCTCCGCCGTCTGCGAGAGGACCTGACGCGCACGGAGCGCATCGTCCTCGTCCTGGCGCGCGCCGTCGAGGCGAAGACTCCGGATATCCAGGGACATCTGGAGCGGATCGCCTCCTATGCCGAGATGCTGGGCCGGGAGGTGGGCCTCTCCGGGCGTTCGCTCCGGGAGATGCGCTTCGGAATGTTGCTGCACGACATCGGGAAGATTGGTGTCCCCGATGCCATTCTGGAGAAGGCGGGCGCCCTCACGCCGGAGGAGTATGAGGTGGTCAAGCGGCATCCTGCCGTGGGCTTCGACATCTGCCGGCCTCTGGTGGACAATCCGCTGGTGCTGGACGCCATCCGGCATCACCACGAGCGATGGGACGGCAAGGGCTATCCGGACGGTTTGAAGGGCGATGCCATTCCGATGGTTGCCCGAATCACGACCGTCGTGGACTCGTATGATGCCATGACCAGCGACCGCTCGTACCAGCAGGCCCGAACACAGGGCCTGGCGCTGGCGGAACTCCGCAGCCAGGCGGGCCGCCAGTTTGACCCGGCGCTCGTTGACGCCTTCCGCCGTGCGATAGAGCAACAGAAGCGGTAGCGGGCAGCCGCCGGGGCGTGGCCTGGAGCCTGTCCGATACTCGCCGCCCTGGTTCGACCCTTCGGCTTCGCTCAGGGCAGGCATGCTCACCATGAGCGACGAGTCGAAGCCGCTCGTCCTGAGCCCGTCGAAGGGCGAGCGAATGAGTACCCCCGGTTTTCGGATAGGCTCTTACCTTGACCGTATGTGGCCTGGATGCTACACTGGGCACTGTCCTGAAAACGCGGTGAGCGTTGCCTAGTGGTTAAGGCGCCTGGCTGTGGCCCAGGAGATCGAGGGTTCGAACCCCTCCGCTCACCCCATCCTCACCGCAACTCCCATCCAAGCTACCCCACAGACCGCTGATCGCCACCGGGCGGTTTGCCTCGTGACTACCCCAGCGCCTATAATGACGGCGTGCGCCCGTAGCTCAGCGGAACAGAGCGTCGGACTTCGAATCCGATGGTCGTGGGTTCGAATCCCACCGGGCGCGCCATTCTCCCCACGGAACTTGTCCAGACCTCCCCATGCTGAGTCTCTCCGCCGCGCGGACCCCGTCCCAGCCTGGCGCGGCCCTAATGAGGCGAACTGGCCCGCGGCTTGCCTGCGGCGACCTTGGGTAGCCTTGCTCCGTTTGCAAATGTGGCCACGCATGGTCAGGCCTCCTTCAGCTTGTCTGTCATGGTGCCCACCCTCCAGTTCTTGAACCTGCGTGAAGTCCTGTTGCCGTAGGGCTTGGCTTTCCGGTAGTCCGTCTCGACGAGGTGGTCATGTTTGTGCTAACGCTCGTTGAGCAGATGCATCAACTTCTCTCCGGCTTCCTTGAGCTTTGCGGGGTCTTCTCCAATGCTGTCTTTGATCCCCTTTGCGACAAAGCTCAAAAGTTTGTCGGTCTGAATCGTACGAAACGTCTTCGCCGCTTTGTCAATACCCCTTTGAGTAGCCCGCGAAAAAGCCATCCGGCATCTTGGTGAACAGGTCCGGGCATCGCGACGATGTTCCGGTTTGAACAGCTCGCCACATGCCGCGCACGTTCGAGCCAGTGGAGTCTTACCACTTATTTCTAGAGCGAACAGGCAATATAGAGCAGCTAACAGGCAGTCGGCAACCAACAAGATTTCCCCGTCCCTGAATCGCAAAAGCCTGGGTTTGACGTGCCCATCGGAGATTTGGTCAAGCTGGTCCCACACACCTCCTAAGCGCATATTGATCATGTCATATATGTAGTACAAAGCCGGGCCCGTAACATCGCCTTTTTGCCAAACTGCGCTCACGGGAGACCTTACTGCGTTCTCACCTTTTTTAGCGAGCCTTTCCATTAAGGAAAGCTTGTCGCTAATTTCATAGAAAGGGATAAGCAAATTCCTGTTCGCCGGATATATTGATGTAATCTTATCTTGTTGCTGACCCTGCGAGTCAGATATAAGCACTTCATTCTCGGAAGGCCAGGTCACGTACCGCATCAGTTGTCTTTGTTTAGACGTGTCTCCCTGGCTTGCCTCCCTAGCAATGTTCCACAACTTCAGCAATTCACGCATGCGCATGATTTCCACTCGCCAGAGTTGTGCGGGTTCGTGAGTTCCCACTGTGCCTTCTTTACGGTGTAGCGGAAATAGGTGTCTGAGATAGCCCCATTGGTTCGCAAATTGAAGGATGGAGTCATCGGTTCTGAGTGCGGCAAACCGATGATGTAGGTCCGTGACCCTGAGAGGGAAAACTGGGTTCCAGGAATCTCCGGGTGCCGTAGGGTCTGATATGTCCTTCCCAAGAGGGGCCAGGTTTATTGCGCCAAGTGGCGATTTGTACGTGACGAGCGGGGGATGACCTGGGGTTCTGGGGTAGAGAGGCGCGTATAGATAGCACGAAGGACAATACAGAGTCACCGCATGCTCGTGTGTCCATGGATGAACGCCTTCCTCGGTCCACTCGAAACCGGCTCTAGGCACGAACACTGAGCAAGAGAATTGGCCTCTGACAAATCCTGGTAATGCAGGCAAGTTCTTCCTCGTCGCCTCTGTTGTTACGTTTCGTGACACTACAAGTATAGCACACTCCGTTACACGGTGCGATACTGGAAGCGAGTGAAGCTCACCTAAGGAGGCCGTCGTGATGGAAGATACCGAGAAGTTGGTTATCAGCGTGGACGAAGCAGCCAAGTTGCTCGCTCTGAGCCGCTCTTCAGCCTACGCTGGGGTAAAAAACGGGCAAATACCTTCAATCAAAGTAGGTCGCAGAATACTTATCCCAAGGGCGGCCCTCCTGGCGAAGTTGGCGGGCGGCGGTGCGGCGCAGGGCAGCGGGGCGGAAGGTGCGCGGAGCGATGGGCGCTCCTAACGAGGCCGCTCCAGCGCAGGAGGCCGCCAACGAGCCGCGACTGGGCGGGATGACGCCGCGCAAGCGCCTAAGCGTGGCGCTGGACTGCCTCTTGTGGCTGGATGAGTATCTGCCTGGCCTGTTGCCGCCGGACTCTCCGGCGTGGGAGCACCTGCGCGAGTTGCGGCGCGAGGTGGAGCGGCTTATGGAGGGCGGGACGGGGCAGGCGGAGTCTGCAAAGGCGGGCGATGATGCCGATGCCACTCGTTAGTTACGCCGAACGGCTCATGGTCGCCTTGCGGTGCGGCCAAGGTGTCGGCCAAGGCCTGCTCCATCATGAAGCGCGCTCTACCATCTTCATGCGCGGTCTCTCCAACGCCCGGTTCCCGTCCCGGCTTGGCGCGGCCCTAATGAGGCGAACCGGCCCTCGGCTTGTCTGTGACACCTTTGGGTGTCCTCGCGACGGCCAGGTCGGCGTGGCAGATGAGCTGGCCTTCGGGACTGTCCGGCTCCACATCCACCTTGGGGCTGTGGGCCATGATGATAAAGACGATGTCCATTGGCAGCCCCGCCAGCAACGCAAGGTGTCCCCCGTATGCGCCGTGGACGATCTTCTCCGACAGCGCGGAGTGCTTGGCCTTGTCGCCCGTCCCTTCGTACATGACTATCTTGTCCACGTCGTGCAGCAGAGCGCCGGCGATGACGTAGTCGAAATTGAGCTTTGTCCCGTACACCTGCTGGAGCTGCTGGCCTATTGCGTAGGCGGAGCCGGTCACCGCGTTGACGTGCTTCAGCAGGGAGTCCTCCGGCCTGCCGACGCCCATGGGGGCGTCCTCCAGGCGCTTGTAGGAGCTTTCCTTCCAGGCCATGTACCAGGTCTTGACGACTCCCTCTCGCAGGCTGGCGTCCTTGATTTTCGCCAGCGCCGGAAACGCCTTTCCGATGGCTTTCCTGGCGTCCGCTGGAACGTTGGCGACGGGCTTTGCCATGATTCTCTCCTCCTTTGGTCTTCTCCGCTTCTGAAATCAAATAGGCCTGGGATTGGCGTCCCTTTCGGAGCCGACGGTCGTGAGTTCACATCTCGGCTTCACCGGCCTCTCGCGCCTACCGCCGCCTTGCGGGTGAGTCCAGCACCTCCGGATTGAGCACCCGCAGCGGCTTGCCGTCCACGAACGACAGGATGCTCTCGATCGCATCCGTGTAGTAGGTGTGGTAGGAATCCTCGGTCACGTAGCCGAGGTGTGGTGTCAGGACAGTGTTCCGCGCCGTCAGCAGCGGATGCCCCTTGGGCAACGGCTCCTGGTCGAAGGTGTCGAGCCCCGCGCCCGCTATCGTCCCGTCGTTCAGCGCGCTCACCAGCGCGGCCTCGTCAACGATTGGCCCGCGCGACGTGTTGATGAGGTAGGCGGTCCGCTTCATCAGCGCCAGGTCGTCCGCGCCCAGCAGGCCCCGCGTGCGCGGACTCAGCCGGAGGTGGATGGTGACCACGTCTGACGTCTGAAGCAGCTCCAGCTTGGACACGAACCTCGCGCCGCACTCCGCGGCGCGCGCCGCCGTGAGGTTCTGGCTCCACGCCACGACGTGCATCCGCAGCGCTTGCGCTATTTGCGCGATGTGTGAGCCAATGGTGCCGAGGCCGATGACCCCAAGGGTTTTTCCACCGAGCGCCACGCCCACCGTCCGCTGCCAGTGGCCCTCCCGCACGGTGCGGTCTTCCTTCGTGATGTGCCGCATCACCGCAATCATCAGGCCGATAGTCAGATCGGCGGTGCTCGTGCTCGTCCCTCCGGTGTAGCTTACGACAATACCCAGCTTCGTCGCCGCATCCGTGTCAAAGGAAGCGTTGCGGCGGCCCGTGGTCACGAGCAGCCGCAGCGACGGCAGTTGCCTCAGGAGCGAGTCGGGGAACGGCGTCCGCTCGCGCATGGCGATGACGAAATCAAAGTCGTGGAGCCGCTTCGCGACCGCGCCCTCGTCCTCCAGGTGGTCGCGGAAGAACACGACCTCGTGGGCGCGCAGCAGGCTCCAGTCGGCTATCCGCCGCGCGACATTCTGGTAGTCGTCGAGCACAGCTATGCGCGCCATTGCGTTACTCCTTCGGTCGTTAGCGCCGCAGGCCCCGCGGCGTCCCCTATTTTGGCAGAAGCGGCTCGCAGACGTCAACCCACCGCGCGACGCGCCTGCCCAGGGCGTCGGCCAGGCGCGCGTCCAGCGGCGCGTCCAGCGGCAGCGTCTCGTGGAGGCGCGTCCAGCTCTTCGTCCACTCCTCCGGCTCAATGCGCGGCCCCAGCGCCTGCATCAGCTCGCCCGCGTGCGCCACGAGGCCCGCGAGCAGGGCGCGGTTCCGCTCGCCGTCCCGGCCCTCGAAGTGGAGGCCGACTTCGATGACGCCCTGTCCGGCGGGTTGGCCGCGGCGCTGCACCCAGACCTCGTAGTGGACCGTCGTGTCGCCGAAGTGGAGCTGAAGCAGGCTGAAGCGGATGCGGGAGTCGGCCTTGCGCGCCAGTCCGGGCGGGAGCGCGGCCAGCGCCGCCGATTCCACGAGCCGCAGGAAATCCCGCGTGCCCAGCCCCGCGTGCGGGCGGTCGCGGCGCGCCTTGCGAACGCCCGCATAGCGCGCGGGTGTCTGCTTTGGGGCCAATATCTCACCTTCATGTCAGACTATTGGGATAGCGGCGGTCCTCGTCTCCTAGCGGCCTTTCCGTCGTCGCTTCCCCACAGCCTCAAGGGTACCCGGTGAACGCCACAAACAGCCTGGTCTTGGGCGCGGACCAGTCGCCGGAAACGTAGGTCTTCTCGCTATTCTTGCTGGGGTCTTTGAGGTTCGTGTACTTGTATTTGTACTCGATGCTGGTGACGTACTTCTGCACGTCGGGACCGTCCTTGGCGAAAGACGGGAGTGGAACGTTTGACAGCACCATCCTTGCGGTGATGAGTTTACGCGTGTTGTCATCAAAGCCCTGCCGGTCAAGTCGCCACCAGGTGTACGTGGCGGACAGGAGCGTCTGGCCATCCGCGGAGACCGTGCCCGTCAAGTCCTGGGTATACCCGAACTCCCCCTGGCGCACGGAGTCCTTGAACGAGAAAGTAGCCCCGCTCCAGGTAATGGCAGGCATGGTCTGCAAGTAACGCCCGCCCCTCACCTCGGCTTCACTATAGCCGAAGGGTGTTGAGATGCTATCGGAGGCGCCGTCACCACCAATAACAGCATCACCGAGCCCGCTGGCGCCACTGACAACAGCAGCGAACCTCGTAGCCTTCTGCAGCTCGGCCAAGCGGTTTGGGAGTGCCGGGGCAACGGCGGGCGCGGGCGTTGGTGACACGGCTGGCCGCGCAGGCGTCGGGGTTGGCGCTGACGCAGTCGCCGCGGGGCGGGACACGGGCACGGGGGTCTCGTCCCCAATTGTGATTCTGATACGGTCACAGCCGGAGGCGAGCAGAACCAGAAGCGTGACCACGAGAAGAGCGGGAAGGGCTACGTGGTGCGACCTCACGGCGTCCTCCTTCTTAAGGCGATGTTGCCTGGGCAGCTTCCAGCGTCCGGGCGCGCGGGGCTGTGAGACCAGCCCCTGACTCGGCGCGGCCTGCCCTTCAACGTGCGCCCCTTGCGGCCCCGTCCTACCGGGCCAGCTACTCCCACGCGTACGTGTACATCGTGCTACTATTGCCGCCAATCGTCCCTGCACTGTAGGTGACGACCATCTCCTGGCCTCTGGAGCCATTGGGCACTTTCCAGTCTATCGCTTGTGATTTCGGGGGCGGTGAGGGTTGCGTGGCTGTGTTGTAGCGCACCTCCACGGTCCCGTACGGACTAGCGCTTTGGAACGCCAATTGGAGCGATATGCCGGTGTAGACATAGCCTGTGTACTCCAGGTTTCCTGGCACCCCTATGCACCCCCCCGCGGCCTTTACACTGGCAGTTCCGGTAACCGGTACCATCTGACCAGGCGTCAGACGTCCAGGGGGCGCGGCGGAAAAGGAGTGAGAGCTTTGATACACGATCTCGGTATTCTTTCCATTGCAGAAATCTGCCTGCTTCGCGCTGCCCGTTGCCGTTAGCCCGCCGCTCACCTGGAAACCGGAAAGTCCACGGTAACCTTCGGGGAATTTTTCGACGCTTGCTTCTGTTTTCTTGAGCACCCAGGGCGGGCCCCTGCCGGTGGTTGGCGTGGGGGTAGCGGTTGGCGTTGGCGTTGGCGTGCCCGATTCGTAACGGACTGTCACGTACCGGAAGTCCACGTATTCCCAGTCCTTTCCGACCTTGCCGTAGACAGCGAACCCCAGTTTGTTATCGCCGGGTACGAGGGTGAAGCGCCCCGAGGCATCCGGATTGAGCTTCTGCCCGTCGCGATAGATAGCAATCCTTATACCTTCTTCGAGGTTGCCGATCCTCACTGGGCTGATGGCGATCACCGTGCCGTTATTCAGCGGCTGCACGTTGCCATCCTTGTCAACGTAACCCAGGGTGTACTTCGGGAAGCGGTCGTTGCCGATGGTACCGCTCTTGACCTCCGCCCAGCGGCGCGCGATGAGGCTCCAGTCCACGGTGGCCGTCTTGGCGGCGTACTGGATGGTCTCATAGGCCTTGCCTCTGCCAGCCTTGATCTCCTTTTCGTTCGCCCCCGAGTTGTACGGCTTGAACTTGCCGTTCACAAACTCGATGCGCCGGTCGTTGTCGCCCGGATAGTTGGGGTCGGCGATGTAAATCTGGTTGTCCTTGATACAGTAGCCAATCATGTCGTGCCCGCCGCCCTTGCTGGAAAAGAGGCCTACCTCCTGCGGCTCGCCGGTGAGCTGCATGGAGTAGGCGAACGCCTTGAAGGTCAACTCGTCATCCACGCCAGCCAGGTTTTCTTGGAGCTTGTTGGCGAAGCTGTCCCAGTTGATGTCCTTCTGAATGACCGAGGCGAAACGATAGCCGTAGCTGTCGTCCTCCCATATCTCCGGCGTAGCGGGGGTGAGACGGTTGTTGTCATAGCGGTCGTACAGTGTCAAGTCCTTGCCGTCCGGCTGGGTCACATAGTACCAGAGGGCGGTGAGAGCCTGGCCGGCGCAGTGGCCGCCGGGCTCGATGTACGAGCCGCGATTGACGAATTGCCAGTCGTCAATCCCTGGGCGGAATCCGCTGTCAATGTCCTTTTTCAGCGGTATGGAATCAATGACACTGATGATGACATTCGAGTAATGGTAGGTCCCCACGGTCACTGAACTGGCGCTCATCGCCAGGAGCGGCAGGCCCTCCAGCTTGCCGGTCTTGTCGTCATAGAGGAAGCCCATGGCGAACTCGCCCGGGGCCAGCGTCACCGGCACCGTCAACCTCATCATCTCGCCGGAATAGCCGCCGCCGTTGTCCACCGTGATGAGCGGTGAGGCGGCCTTGAAGTCCTTGAAAGTGACGCCGATCACGGGAGCGTAGGAGACCTTGAAGGCGCGCTTGTCCGGATATGCGTTGGCTGGTACGGTCACCTTCAGACCATTCACGGAGTCACCGGGGCGGGTGTACTCGATCTGCCCGCCGGCCGGGGGCACCTCCGTCGAGGCTACGGTGACGGTCTGACCGACGGTAATCTTGCCCGTAGCGGACTGGCGGGTGCCGGGCGGGGGCGGCGGTGGCTTGGGCGGGCGGGAAACAGGCCAGGAGGGCAGAGGGTCGTTCGCCGCGGGCAGGGAGAGACCTGACGATGGTGACGGCGCAGGCTGTGGCGTTGGGGCGCGGGCCACGGGGGCCGCGGTGGGCGCAGGGGCTGGTGGGACAAGCGCCGCAGGAGCCGCAGTGGGCGCGGGCCGAGGCGTGGGTGGAGGCGCAGGCGTCGGGGTTGGCGCCAGCGCGGGCGACGCAGAAGTCGCAGGGCGGGACACGGGCACGGGGGTCTCGTCCCCGAATTCGATTTTGATAAGGTTACAGCCGGAGACGAGCAGAACCAGGAGCGGGACCACGAGAAGAGCGGGAAGGGCTACGTGGTGCGACCTCATGACGTCCTCCTTCTTAAGGCGATGTTGCCTGGGCAGCTTCCCGCATCCGTGCGCGCGGGGCTGTTAAGACCAGCCCTTGACGCGGCATGGATGCTAACTCTACCCGACGCAGTACCTACTATGGCGCTGAGGCCGGTCGCACCCTTCCCTATTGCTGGCGGCCTTTTGTCATCCTCCTTTTTGTCGTCACGCTCCGCTCATGGTGAGCCTGCCTGCCCTGAGCAGAGCCGAAGGGTCGAACCGTGAGCGAGACTTTTCCGTGGCGCTCCCGCCCGCAACGACGTGGCGCACCCTCCCAAGCCCGCTGACCTGCCCATGACTGGGGCCAATTCTATCACGAGGATTGAGGGACGGCGATGGCAGCCAGCGCAACGCCTCCCCCCTTGCGGACCGTTCCGCTTACCTAGCCCCGCGACGGCAGGACGACCACCGAGTTGCCCGGCGCGGTGATCTCGCCCCGCTGGTTCTCCGCCCAGACGTCGCACGCCACCAGGTGCTCGTTGCCCTCGACCCACTTGCGCGTCACCTTGCCCTTGCACCACTGCACGTCCCCTTCGATGTTCGGGCGGCGTACCTCGGCGTAGAACTCCTTGACCCAGCCGTCGTCGCCAACCCAGTTCGTCACGATGTTGGCGACCCACGAGACGCGCTGCGGGCCGTAGTCATACCAGCCAGGGAATCCGATGCGGATGGCGAAATCGTCGTCCATGTGCACGGCCTCAGGGCAGTCCGGCACGTTGAGCTTGTTCCGGATGGGGATGCCCGGGTGGCGCTTCATCATCCAGTAGCGTACCTCGTTGGCGCGAATATGGTGTACAAGCTGGCTGCCCCAGCCCATTTTGAAGGCGACGACGTCCGACATGGTGAGCGGGCCTTTGACCACCGGCCTCAGATCGTCTCCCACTTTGACGTCCTCCCAGTAGCGGGGCGTCGCGCCGCGGACCTCCTCCGCCTCAATGCCCTTCCATATCTCCTGCAGCTCCGCCTCGGTCCACTTGTGCTTGGTGACTCCTTGGTACTTTCCCTTATCGCTGGCCGTCTTGCGCTCCGATCGAACAAAGAACTCATACAGCGTCGAAAGCAGATCGCCTTTTTGATTGCGGAAGTTCTTGAACCATGTCTGGATGAATGTCCGCCCCGCGAAGCTGCTGCTCTTCTTCTCCACCAGGTCATGCAGTCCTCCGGTGGTGACGATGGTTTCGCCCGCGCGGATGGGCTTATAGTTGACGAAGCGGACGCCCGCGTGCAGGGCGTGGATACCCGGCATGCCCACGCGGCCGGCCCTGCCCTCGCAGCTCAGCAGGAAGCTGAACGGCGCGGTGACGCCGCCGAAGCGCGTCTTCTTCCCATACTCCTCGTCCTGGTACAGCGGATTCATGTCGCCGATGCCCTCAACCCAGTGGCGGATCGAGTCTTTGCCCGCCTCGGCGTTCCACTGTCCCTTGGTGGAGAACTCCTTACCCTTGACGGCGAGAAGCTCGTTAACCATCTCCTGAGTGATTTTGGCCTCTGTGCCTTGCTTGACCTCGGCTTCCATGGTGTGCCTCCTTGGGGTTGGGTATATGGGCCGCTCGGAGTCTAGCACCGCCCGTGGGTGTGGCGCAAGGACACGGGCCAGGCGCTGCCGGAACCACTCCACGCCTGTGCGGACCATGTGCTGGATGCTCGCGTTGTCCAGGAAGAGGTGCTCCGCGCCCGGTACTAGCTCCAGCTTCCGGGGGCCGCCCGCGTTGTCGTACAGGGCCTGCGTGTTGCGCGGAGGGACGACATCGTCCCGCGCGCCCTGGACGAAGAGCGCGGGCACGCGGACCTGGCGGATGATCTCCGTCGCGTCGTACTTGCGGAAGTCCTCCAGGAAGTTGTAGCGGACGCGGACGTGGCCCTTGGGGTACAGGGGGATATCGGCGACCCCCTGGCGTTTCCAGCGCTTCACCATGTCGGGCTCGAAGAGGTGCTGCAAGTCCGGGTGCGCGGGTGCGGCGATGGTCATCAGCGCCTTCACGCGCGTGTCCGACGCGGCGACGGCGATGCAGGCCACGCCTCCCAGCGAGTGGCCCGCCAGGCCGATGCGCTGTCCGTCAACGTTCGGGTCGGCCTCTAGGAAGTTGATCGCCGCGAAGGTGTCCTCAATCTGATGGGTGAGCAGCATGTCCTCACAGCTTCCATCGCTCTCGCCGATGCCGTCCGCGTAGTCGAAGCGCAGGCATGCGAAACCGGCGTCGCGCAGGGCCTGGGCAAGCCGGACCAGATACTTGACCTCTTTGAAGCCGGTGAAGCCGTGGCAGAGGACGACGGCGGGAAGCTTGCCGGTGGACGCGTCGGGCTTCTCCAGAAGGCCCACGAGTGTCTGGCCGCGAAGGTTGGGGAAGGTGACGCGCGTGGTGGGCATACGCCCAGTGTACTACAAGCTGGCGCGGGGCCAGTGCCCCTTCCGGCGGCTAGTTCCGCAGGCGCGGGTCCAGCACGTCGCGCAGGGCGTCGCCCAGCAGGTTGAACCCGAAGACCGTCAGGCTGATGGCGATGCCGGGGAAGAGCACCATCCACGGCGCGCGCTCCGCGAACTGCCGGGCCGCTCCGGAGAGCATGTTGCCCCACGTCGCCGTCGGCGGCGGCGGGCCTGCGCCCAGGAAGCTGATGGACGCCTCTACGACAATGGCGAATCCTATCCCCGCCGTAGCGATAATCAGATAGGGAGCGGTGCACTGAGGCAGGATGTGCAGGAAGAGGACGCGGGCGTGGCTGGCGCCCACGGCGCGGGCCGCATCCACGTACTGCGCCTCCTTGACCGAGAGCGCCACCGATCTCACCACGCGGCTGGACTGGGGTATGAGCACCACGGCGATGGCAAGCACTACGTTATTCACCGACGCGCCGAGGGTGGCCGCGATAATCAGCGCCAGCACCAGAGTAGGGAACGCCATGAGCGCGTCCACGAGCCGTTGCAACAGGGTGTCGAAGCCGCCGCCTAGATAGGCGCTCACGAGTCCGAGCAGCGAGCCGAATGTCGTGCCGAGGGCGACGGCCGTGAGACCCACGTAGACGGAAACCTGCGAGCCCCAGATGATGCGGCTGAGCTGGTCGCGGCCCAGGTTGTCGGTCCCGGCGGGAAACCCGGTCCGCGGCGAGAGGAAGAGCTTGCCCGGCAAGATGTCGGAGGGGTCGTACGGCGCAAGCAGGGGCGCGAGCAGGGCCGTGGCCAGGGACGCAATGACCAGCAGCGCGCCCACGCCGCCGAGGGGCTTTCGCCGGACGAAGGACGCGATGCTCCTCAGTACGCGGGCGGCCAGCCTGAGCGGGTTGGCGGGGACGGTCGTGCGGGTTGTCGCGTTGTCCAGGCGCATGTGCGTCGCTACCTGTACCGGATGCGCGGGTCAAGCCACCCGTACAGCAGGTCAACCCCAAGGTTAATGAGCATGAACCACAACGCAATGAGCAGGATAATAGCCTGGACCATGGGATAGTCCCTGTCCAGTATGCTGCTGACCAGCGCGGTGCCCAGGCCGGGGAGGGCGAAAAGCCACTCCATGACCACAGTTCCGCCCAGCAGGCCGCCGAACTGGAACGCGCTGATGGTGATGACCGGCAGCAGGGCGTTGCGCAGCATGTGGCGCAACACGACCACCCGCTCGCGCAGGCCCTTGGCCCACGCGGTGCGCACGTAGTCCTGGCGCAGCACCTCCAGCATGGTGGAGCGGGTCATGCGGCTCACCACGGCGGCGTAGAAGTAGCCCATTGCCACTGAGGGGAAGATGATGATCTGAAGGTTGCCCCAGGGGTCGGCGAAGATGCTTTTCCAGCCGATGGGGGGCATCCATTCGAAGAAGAGGACCAGCGCGAGGATGATGATGCTGCCTATCCAGAAGGGAGGCATGGTAAGCCCGCCGATGGTGAAGATGCGCAGGAAATAGTCCAGCGGCGTGTCCTGGCGCAGCGCCATGATCATGCCCAGAGGCAGCGCGATGAGCAGCGACGCGGCCAGGGTGACCATCGCCAGCTCAAACGTCACGGGTAGGCGGCGGACCATCTCATCGCGGACGGAGAGGCCGGTGAAAAGGGAATCGCCCAGGTCCAGCCGCACTGCGTTGCTTATCCACGACAGGTACTGGACATGGATAGGCTGGTTCAGCCCCAGTCGGGTGCGCACGTTCTCCAGGTCGGCCTGGGTGTACCGGCCCTGGCCCTCCGGTCCCGCAAGGATGAGCACGGCCACGTCCCCGGGCAGCACGCGGAGGACGGTGAAAATGACGGCGGACACCAGCAACAGGGTGGGGATAAAGAGCAGGAAGCGCCGGGCCAGATACTGCGGCATTGAGTCCTCAGAAGCATTTCATGAGCGCGTCAGTGGGAGAAGCGTCCGGAGGCAGATTAGCTTGCTAGTCTGCCTCCGGGTGGGTCCTACTGCGCGATCCAGAGCCGTTCATACCAGAAGTTGTCCCCTACGATGCCGGGATGCGTCCAGCCCCGGACCTCCGGCAAAGTGGCGTGGATGTACATGGATTGGTAGACTGGAATGGCGGGAGCCATCTCCCACAGGCGCTCCTGGAGCTGGTCAACGACCTTCTTGCGCTCGACGGGGTCCACGATCAAGCCCTGTTTCTGGTAGAGCTCGTCTACCTTCGGGTCGCTGAGGCCCGTGTAGTTGCCCTCATCACCCGTTGTCCAGACGGACAGAAGCGCCTGGGGGTCGTAGAGGACCGGTTGCGTGGGCCCCTCCGTCAACGTGAACCGCCCTTCGCGCATGGCGGGCAGCCACTCGACGGGGTAACGAGTGAGTTTTGCGGTAACGATGATGCCTATCTTGGCGAGCTGCTTGGTTTCCACCGCCAGACGGAACTCATAGCCGGTGAGGTCGGGCAGCAGGGATTCGGCACGGAAGCCGTCGGGATATCCCGCCTCCTTCATGAGGCTCTTTGCGGCGGCGATGTCCGCATCCGTGGAGCCGCGGTACGCGGGGATTTTCTTGAGCGTATCTTCCGGCAGGGACCACGTCAGGCCGGCGGGCCCGGTGAAGTCCCCCTTGAATCCAATACCCTCGTGCGCGATGTCGACAATCTCCTGCTGATTCAGTACCATGGCCGCCGCCTGGCGGACCCGCAGGTCCTTGAACGGGCCTGACCGCGTATTCAACCACAGGTACTGGATTGCAGTCGTCCCGTGGCGTTCGATGGACACTCCCGGTACGCGTTGCGCAAGGAGGTCCGCCTCCGACTTGGTAAGACCGCGCGTCCCGAAGCCGGTGAAGTTCACACGTCCCGTCCGCAGCGCCGCGAACTGCGTCGCAGCCTCGCGGATGACGAGCCAGCGGTGGCCGTCCAAATAGGGAAGCTGGGGGTCGTAGTATTTGTCATTGCGGACGAACTCAAGCTTTACGTCGTCTTCGCGGGCGCTGAACTTGAAGGGGCCGCTGCCAACGGGCTTTTTCTCCAGCGCCTTCTGGTCCTTGGAGACGATGTGCGCGGGAACAATGGACGTGGTGGGAAGAGCGAGGAAGGACAGCATCCACGGCGACGGCTGCTTCGTGATGATCACCACTGTCCGTTCGTCGGGCGTCTCCACCCTCTCGACGGCGGACATCACGCGCTTGTAGGGGCTGATGATGCCGCCGGGCGCGTCCCGCATGCGCTCGATCGTCGCCTTCACGTCCGCGGAGGTCACGGGCTGGCCGTCGTGGAACTGGAAGCCGGTCTTCAGCCGGAACGTCCACTTCTGGGCCGTAGCGTCCGACTCCCATTTCTCGGCGAGCTGCCCGATGAGGACGCGCTCTTTCGGCAGGCGCTGCGAGTCAATCGCGGTAAGCCGGTGGAACGTGCTGGCCAGGGCCTCGCTGGGGAGGACGCTGGTCTCCTGGTTGGGGTCCAGCGTGCGCCCAATGCTGGTCATGTAGGCCACCATCCAGCCGCCGCGCTTTGGCGCATCCGCCCTGGACGCCGGCGTGGGCGTGGCGGGTGGAGGCCGGGTGGCGGGGGCCGGAGTCGGGAATACCTCGCGTGCGGTGGCCGTGGGAGACGGCGACGGCTGCGCGACCGCCACGGTGGGCGCCGCCTGGGGTGCGGCGGAGGGCGGCTTCGCGGGTGTGGGCGCGCAGGATACGGCGAGCAGGCCCACGGCTGCGACCGCGGACAGGAGACGGCGCGTGACTTTCATACGATGGCCCTTTCCGTGTCCCAGATATCTAACGGCGCTCTCCGCGCGCCTACGGGGCTATCCAGACCTTCTCGTACCAGAAATTGTCGCGCAGAATGCCAGGGTGTGTCCAGCCTCTGATCTCAGGGAGCGTGGCGTGATGGTACATGCCGTTGTACGTGGGGATGGCGGGCGCCAGCTCCCACAGGCGGAGCTGCAACTGGTCAACGAGCTTCTTGCGCTCCACCGGGTCAACGGTGAGGCCTTGCTTGTTGTACAGATCGTCCACCTGGGCGTCGCTGAGGCCGGGCCGGTTGTCCAGCGCGCCCGTGGTCCACATGGCGAGGAGGGCGTCCGGGTCGTAGAACACGTCCGCGCCGGGGCCTTCGCCCAGGGTGAATCGGCCCTCACGCAACGCGGGCACCCACTCCACAGGGTAGCGGGATATCTTGGCGTTCACCGTGATGCCTATCTTGGCAAGCTGCTTGGTCTCCACAGCCAGGCGGAACTCGTAGCCCGGCGTATCCGGCAGAAGCCATTCAACCTTGAACCCGTCCGGGTAACCCGCCTGGGCCAGGAGTTTCTTGGCGTCGGCGGCGTCCGCTGCTGTCGGGCCCTTGTACGCGGGAAGAGTGTTGAGCTTGTCCTCCGGCAGTGACCAGGTCAACCCCGCGGGCCCGGTGAAGTCTCCTTTGAAACCGGCGCCTTCATGAGCAACGTCAATGATTTCCTGCTGTCCGATGACCTTGGCCGCGGCCTGGCGGACGCGGACGTCCTTGAATGGGCCGGCGCGCGTGTTGAGCCACAGGAACTGGACGGTGGTGGTCCCGTAGCGCGATATCCTGACTCCGGGAGTCCGCTGGGTCAGCAGGTCAGCCTCTGACTTGCTGAGGCCGCGCGTGCCGAAGCCTGTGAAGTTGACCCGGCCCGTGCGGATGGCGGCGAACTGCGTCGTCGCTTCTCGGATGGTCAGCCAGCGTATGCCATCCAGGTAGGGTAGCTTGGGGTCTCTGTTCTTGTCGTTCCGGACGAACTCGGCTTTAACATCGGGTTCTCGGACGCTGAACTTGAAGGGGCCGCTGCCAATCGGCCTCTTCTCCAGCGCCTTCTGGTCCTTGGAGACGATGTGCGCCGGGACGATGGACGTTGTGGGTTGGGCCAGGAACGTGAGCATCCATGCCGCCGGACGCTTGGTGGTGATGACGACAGTCGTGGCGTCCGGAGTTTCCACCTTCTCGATTGCGGAGGCTACCTGCTTAAAGGGGCTGATGATGCCGCCCGGCGCGTCGCGCATCCGTTCAAGGGTCGCCTTCACGTCCGCGGACGTCAGCGGCTGGCCGTCGTGGAAGGTGTAGCCGCTTTTCAGATAGAACGTCCACTTCTGGGCGCTCTTGTCCACCTCCCACCGCTCGGCCAGTTGGCCTATCATGACGCGTTCCTTGGGGAGCTGCTCCGGGTCAATCGTGACCAGTCTATGGAAGGCGCCGGTCAGGAACTGGCTTGGGAAGATGCTGGTCTCCTGGTTGGGGTCCAGCGTGCGCTCCGTACTCGCCCCATACGCGATCAGCCAGCCGCCGCGTTTGGGCTCGTCCGATGCGGCTGCTGGAGCAGGGGTCGCCTGCGCCGGACGGGGCGTAGCGGGGACCGGCGTGGGGCGCAACTGTTGCGAGGAGACTGTGGGTTGCGCCGCGGGCTGGGGCGCTGCGGTGGGCGCCGCCTGGGGTGCGGAAGGGGGAGGCGGCGCGGAAACGGGGGCGCAGGCCGACAGCGCCAAGGCAAGAACCGTGGCCGCGGAGGACAGAGGCCGGACTATGTTCATGGCAAGACTCCTGTCAATGCTAACGTGGCCCAGAGTTTGTGATTCGTCGTGGCGTGTCGGAAAAGTAGCGATAGTATATGGCGGATATTGGCTATTGTCAAGGAAACGACGGGGTGACGGCCCACGGACGGGCGGCGCGCGGTGGTCCTCTCACGCTAGCGTAATTGAGGGCCCGTCGCCAATTCCTGCACCGCGGCCACGGCCAGCAGAGCGGCATCCCGCAGCAAGGCCCTCTCGACGAACTCAATGCGGTCGTTGGACGTGTGGATGCGGCTCAGGTCGCTGCTGGAAATGTGCACCGCGGGGATGTCCGCCTGCATGAAGCTGAGGTGGTCGCTGCCGCCCGTGGGGCGGGACTCGCTGCGCAGGGTGATCCCCATGCGGTCGGCCACGCGCTGCATCAGCTCCGTCAGCGCTGTGCTTCCGTACATCTGGAGCGGCGCGCCCGTGCCCAGCGCGTCCAGGTTCAGCACTCCGACGATGCGCTTCCTCTCGGCCTCCGGAAGCGCCCGGACGTACGCGCGGCTGCCCACCAGCCCCGCTTCCTCCGCGCCGAACCCCATGAACCGCAACGTGACCGGCAACTGTCGCTGGGCGAAGTATCGGGCGACGGCCAGCATCACGGCAGTACCGGAGCCGTTATCGTTGGCGCCAGGGGAGGCGGCCACCGTGTCATAGTGGCCGCCAATGATGATGACCCTGTCGCCGCCCGGCTTTTCGCCAATGACGTTCTGGCTGGGAGACTCGACCACCTGCACGGTGACGGTCACCGTCACACCGCCCCTGTCCAGAAGCTCCAGAAGACGCGCGCCGTCCTCGCGGGATACGGCGACGGCGGGAATGGCGCTGCGGGACTGCATGCTCCCCTGGAACGGTCCCGGCGCGTTGTTATAGATCATGGCCGCCGCCGCACCCGCCTTCGCGGCGTTCGCTACCTTGTCCTGGAAGGTGAGCGCGCCGCGCTCCATCAGGGCCACCTTGCCCGTGATGTTCGATGGGAAGTCGTCGGGCCGGCCCAGTCCGGCTTGCACCAGCGGCGTGGTGACAGCGCCGTGGCCTGACAGGATGATAGGGCTGGCGCGGTAGGAGGCCGGGTCAGGCGCGTCCTGAACGACCTGCCTGGACGCCTCCGAGTAGTCCTGCACTGGAAACGGGGGTATTTCCACTTGGTAGCCCAGGGAACGCAGTTCGGCGGCTATGTAGTCGGCGGCGCGTTTCTCCCTCTCGGTGCCGGATGTCCGGGGGCCCAGCTCAACGCTCAGATGTCGCACGTAGTCGTAAGCCCACTGGCCGAGCGTCTCGCCAGTCGCGGCGTCGGCTTGGGAGAGAGGCGCGGAAACCGTAGTCGGCGGCGCCACTGGTTGCGCGGTGGAGGCTGGGGGTGTGGCGGGAAGGGCGTGCGCGGCGGATGGCGGAGGCGCGACGGTGGGTGTCCGCGCGGGTGGCGCCGTCTGCGCAGACGTGGGCGACGAAGGCGGAGGAGGTTGAGGGACCGCGCAGGCGGCCAGCGCCACGCTCAGCGCCAGGCCCAGCGCGGCGAAGGTCCGTGCCCGGAGGGGTGGCAGTAGCCAGGACATCAGCGCCTGCGGAATCCGGGCGCCGCTTGGGCCGCGGGTGCGTTTGGCGGAACTTCGGAGGCCGGGGGCAGCCGCCAGCCGTCGGTGAACGCGCCGTCCACCAGCTCGCGCACGGTGAACCCCGCATCCTTCACAAGCGGGTCATGGGTCGCCACGACCACTGCTGCGCCGTCGCGCAGGGCGATGTCCCGCAGCAGGGCGAACACGGCGGCGGCGTTGGTGGAGTCCAGCTCGCCGGTCGGCTCGTCGGCCAGGATGAGGCGAGGGCGGTTGGCGATGGCGCGAGCGATGGCGACGCGCTGCTGCTCGCCGCCGGACATCTCATAGGGCCGGTGCTTCATGCGATGGGCCAGGCCCACCAGCTCCAGGCACTCCTTCGCGCGCCCGTCGCGTTCCCTGGCGGGCCCCCCCGCGATGCGCAGCGCCAGCTCCACGTTCTCGTAGGCGGAGAGCAGCGGGATGAGGCCGAAGGACTGGAAGACGAAGCCGATGCTTGTGCGGCGCAGTTTCGTGAGATGCGCTTCGGGCAGTCTCCCCAGGTCTTGTTGTTGAAACAAGACCGTGCCCGACGTGGGCCTGTCCAGGCCGCCCAAGAGGTTCAGGAGGGTGGTCTTGCCCGAGCCGGAGCGGCCCATCAGCGCGAGCCGGTCGCCCGGATAGACGGCCACGTCCACCCCGCGGAGCGCGAGGACGCGCTGGCCTCCACTCTCGAAGGCGCGTTCCAGGCCCTGAGCAAGAAGAAGCGGCCCGCTATCTCCCGTGGTCATGGCCTTTCGCCGTCCTGACGTGGCTCCCAGCGCCGCACTTCAATACTGTCGCCTTTGAGACGGAGCTTCGCGCGCCCGCCCAGGCCAAGCTTCTCCACGTACTCGGCGGGAAGCTGGAGGCGGCCCGCCCGGTCCACCACCACGAACTCCTCCTCCCTGCCTGCCTGCTCCGCGGGGCGGAAGGTGAGCACGCGCATCGTTTCGGTGCTGGCGCGGCCGTCCCGCATGGCCACCACCCGGTCCACGTATTCGGCGATACGGGGGTAGTGGGTGACGATGACCACGGTGACGCCGAAGGACCTCCGCAGCTCGCTGTAAAGCCCGAAGATGTCAATGGCGGTGCGCTCGTCCAGCTCGCCCGTGGGCTCGTCCGCCAGCAGCAGGGGCGGGCGGTTGGCCAGGGCCACCGCGATGGCGACGCGCTGTTGCTCGCCGCCTGATAGCTCCGCCGGGCGCCGGCCAGTCTTGGGGCCGAGGCCCATTGCCTCCAGCAGCCCCCGCGCCCGCTCCAGCCGCTCCACCGGAGGCGTGCCCTGGATGGCCATGGGGAGCGCCACGTTTTCCACGGCGGACAGATAGGGCAAGAGGTTGCGCCCCACGTCCTGCCAGACGAAGCCCACGTCCTCCCGGCGATAGCGGACCAGATCGGCTTCCGTTACGGAGAGCAGGTCGCGCCCGTTGACGGAGACCTGGCCCGCGGACGGCTTGTCCAGGCCCGCGAGGATGTTGAGGAGGCTGGTCTTGCCGGAGCCTGACGGGCCAACAAGGGCTACGACCTCGCCCCGCTGGACGGCCAGGTCCATGCCGCGCAAGGCCACCACTTCAATGTTGGCGCGCTTGTAAATCTTGAAGACGTCGTTGCACAGGATGAAGGCCCGGCCTTCCGCGCGCTTCTCCGCCACTGCCGGTTCTCCCATTGGCCTATCCCCCGGTCCAGCGGAGGGCGCGTCCCACGGCCTGTCGCATGAAGGCCGCGGAGGCCACGCCTACGGCTGTTCCTATGACCGCCCCGAGTATAACATAGGCGGCGCCCAGGGCCGCCCAGTCCACTTGAAGGACGAAGGGCGGCACCACCTGCTCGCCGCGCTCCGTCACCTCCATGAATCGCAGGAAGAAGCTGCCGAGGCCCGCGCCCAGCGCTGTGCCGAGCGCCACGCCCAGCAGGCCCACCAGGCCGTGGTCCACCCAGACCATGGCGCGGACCTGCCCGGGGCTGAAGCCCAGGGCGCGCAGCACGCCGAAGAGGGTGCTCCGACGCTCCGCCGTGGCCGCCGCGTAGATGACGAAGCCCGTGGCGCCGATGAGCAGCACCGCCGCGAAGGCGATGACCAGCATGCCTGCCCATCCCGCGACAATGAGCGGGTCCGCTCTGTACGAGGTCACGAGCTTCTCTCTCTCTCTGATGTCGCTGAACTCCGCCTTGCCGCTCTGGCGCAGCGCCTGAAGAGATGCCCGGACGCGGGCCGGGTCTGATGCGCGCACCCATAACTCGTCGGGCTGGGCCTCCCCGCTCGTGGTCTTCATGTTCATCCGCTCCACCAGCGGCGCGAGTCCCGCCACCAGGAAGCCGTCCTCTCCCGGGTACATGGTGGGGAAGAGGAGCGTCCGCCCGACGATGCGCGCGCGGATGGGAGCGTCGCGGATCGCCAGGACAGGCTCGTCGCCGACGCGGAAGCCTGTGCTGCGCAGGAAGGTGTCGCTGGCGACCACCGGCAGAGGGGCCTCGTCCCCGCCGAGGTAGATGCCGCGGGCGTATATGGGGCTGCCCGGCCCCCACGTCAGCAGGGCGGCGGCCCGCCCTTCGCGGACGACGGACTCGGCGCCGGTGAGGGTGTCCTTCTGCGGGACGCTCGGGTTCTCCAGCGTCCGCCAGGGTGAGACATCCTCAAATCTCTCCACCACAAGCTCCTGCCCGTCGCCCGTTGTGACGCGCAGGTCGTCCAGGAACAGGGCGCCCGGCTCGGCCAGCCCTGGCTCCCGCAGCGCTGCGATGTAGATAGCCTGAAGCGACAGGGGCTGCACGGGCGTCAGTGGCGGACGGCGTGCATCCTCTCTCTGGCGGGGAGTCATGTCCGTATCCAGGAAGCGCCAATCGCGGAAGCCCAAGCTGCCCAGCGGGAAGCTGAAGATGTGGCCGTTGGCGTCGGACAGGCGGACGAATAGCGAGAGGTCGGCTCGCGCCACGGCGGGCCGCACCCACAGCCCCAGGCGTCGCGCGTCCTGCGGGAGCGAACGCCCCTGCACGGTGGGCGCAGCCGCCAGTGGGGCAAGGGTCTCTTGCAGGGAGGAGGGCGAGAAGTCAGTCCGGAAGTACGCCGCGCTCGCAAAGCTCTGCGGGTCCACGCCGAGGATGTTGAACGACGCGCCCAGTCCACCCGACAGGACGGCGCCCCGCTCGCGCAGGGCGGGGGAGGTGGCCTCCGCGCCATCCAGACGTTCCATGTCGGCCATAATCGGCTGCGACGGGCCGCTGGAGGGGCCACGCAGGCCGACGACGCGGAGGTCGGCGCCGGCCTCGTACGCGGCACGGTCGCGGTACGAGCGCTCCAGCGTTGCGCCGAAGGACGCGGCGAACACCAGCATGGCGGCGGCCAGGGCCAGCAGCGCCAGAGGCCCCGCGGCCAGAAGCGGCTCGCGGGCCATGTGGCGCAGGGCCAGGAGCAGTGCGGGCGACTGCAGGCGCTGGGCGAGGGACGCCAGGGCGCTGAGCAGCACCGGCAGGAGTCGAAGGGCCAGCGCCAGCGCCGCCGCCAGGGCGAGGGCGGGCGCCAGAAGCAGCAGCGCGTCGGCCACGGGGCCCTGGCCGAACAGGCGGCGGGCCAGGAAGGAGCCGCGCTGCGAGAGGTCCAGCCACAGCACCAGCGCGACGGCGGCCAGCAGCAGGTCCAGGGATATGTGATGGATGAACCGGCCGCCCGGCCTGGTCTGGGCGGCGCGCAGGGAGGGCGCGGTGCGACGCGCGGCGCTGATGCCAGGGATGAGCACGACCATGAACACCAGGGCTGCGCCCACCTCGGCCACTGTCAGTACCTGGGACGACATGGCGACGGGCAGCGGCTGTCCTCCCGTCTGCTCCGCCAGGGGGCCGGCCATGCCCAGCACCGACACAAGGGCCAGCGCCAGGGGCGGCCCCAGCAGTCCGGCGGGCAGGACGATAATCGCGGCCTGCGCGGCCAGCAGCGCCATGAGCTGCCCGATGCCCGCGCCGCGCGAGCGGAGCAGGGCCATCTCGGCGGACTGGCGCTCCAGGAAGACGGACGCCGCCAGAATCAGGTAGAACATGGCTGCGCCCACGACGAGCGCCGCGAACAGGGCAAGCGGCACGCGCGCGAACTCCCGCTTGGTGGAATAGTCGGTCAGGGCGCGGTCCAGCGACGTAACCACCCGCGAGCGGCGCACCCGCACGGACAACTCCGTGTTCAGGGTCTCCAGGCCGTCGCGGATGCGCGGGGCGCTGGCCGGGCGCACCTGCGCCCTGTCCACGGGCAGGAACCACCAGTAGTCGGCGGTCATGTCCGGATAGCTCGGCCCCAGTGTGTCAAAGAACGTGTCCTGCGGCGTCAGCAGCGCCAGGTGCGGGTAGCTTGCCTGGGGCTGGAGCGCCGCGCTCGCCGCGGCGCTTGTCCAGAACGGGTCCGTGGGCGACTGCCGCTCGGCGATGCCCGTGATGCGGACGCGCAGCGGCGGCTCGTTCGATCCCCAGGTGGGCAGCAGCGTCACCTCGGACCCTGCGTCCAGGCCGAAACGCCCCGCTGCATCCTGGAACGCCAGGGCTTGCACCTCCCCTTCAACGGAAGGGCTCGGCTCACCGCGGCGGGCTGGGGCGCGGACGACCTCCGGCGCCGCGCCGCGGATGACCCTGATGTAGCGCGTCGGCTCGGCTATGTACGCGACAGTGGCGCGTGGCCTCTGGTCCGGGGGCGCGGAGGCGTCGGGCTGGGACACGTAGAAGGTAGCGGAGATTCCAGAGCGGACGGCGCCTGAATAGAACCACGGGACGTCCCGGCGAAGGGCGCTTTCCACCAGGCGGCTGGTCTGATTGAAGGCGTCGCGCTGGGGCGGGAAGTAGTAGGCGCTGACCTGGATGTGAAGGTCCTCCGGCTTGCGCTGGGCCAGGGTATGCTGCAGTCCCACCTGGTCCACCGCGTCCGGGTAGAGGACGGCCCCGGCCATAGCCGTGATCACGACGAGGCAGCCCATGAGGATGGCCAGGGCCAGAGGCCACTGGGCGCGCATGCGCCTGGCGAGGAAGCCCAGCACAAAGCTTACGGTGGACATCTACTCACCCGCCCGGAGCACCCGGTGGAGCCGCGCGCGTATCAGAGCGCGCACCACGGACGCCGTTGCCCCGGCCACCAGTAACGCCGCTGCCGCCGCCACTATGCCCACCTGTACCCAGTCCACCGTGGGGATGAAAGGCGGCAGGATGCGCGCGCCGCGCTCGGTGACATCCAGGTAGGTCACCACCAGCGCGCTGGTCAGGTGTCCCAGGCCGATGCCCAGGGCTAGCCCCAGCGTCACCATAATGCTGCTCTCCACGGCGGCGGTTGCGGCCACCTGTCCTCGGGAGAAGCCGGAGGCCCGCAGGATGGCGTACTCCGTCATGCGGCGCTGGGTGTACACCAGGGCGTACAGCGCAAAGCTCAGCAGCGCCAGCGCGGCCATCGCCTCGTAAGCGATGATCAGGAATGCGCGCCAGCCCGCCGCGGCCAGGGGATCGTTCCGCAGCACGGTGTAGGAGCTGGTGGCGGACGAAATGGTAAAGCCCGGCGGCAGATTGGCGCTCATGCGGCGGTCCGCTTCCTGGGCGTCGGCGCCGGGGCGCAGCGCCAGCCAGGCCTCGTTGGGCGGCAGAGGCTCGGCGCCCGGGACGGCCCGCAGGTAGGCCGCCAGCTTCTCCCTGTCGGCGATGATGAAGCGCTCGCGGGCTGGGTCGAGCGTGGGGAAGTAGTCCAGCGTTCCGCGCACTGTTACGGGCGCCAGTTGTCCGCCAATGCTCACCAGGCCCTCCTCGCCGCCGCGGTAGGTGGAAGCGCGCAGGAAGGAGCGGCTGGCCAGGACGGGGATTGGCAGGTCCATGTCCTCGACGAAAATGCCGCGCGGCGTGCTGCTGATGGACGTCGTCCAGGCGAAGGCGATGGCCGCCTTGTCAAGGCGGGCGTCCTCCGTGGCCCGCACCTGGTCCTGGATGAAGTTTCCGATGGGCAGCGTTCTCCAGCCGACCGGGTTCTCGAAGCTGTCCAGTACCTCGGAGGGCATGTCAGATGCCTGCTGCACATGCAGTTCGTCGAAGACGACCCGGCCTGTTGGGCCAATGGCGCTGAAGCGGCCACCCGCCATGTAGAGGGCGTTGATGGATACGGGGTAGCGCGGGAACGGCGGCCCGCGCGACACCAGGTCGGCTTCCAGGAACCGCCAGTCGTCAAAGTCCAACTGGCCCAGGAAGTACGTGTAGTAGTCCCCGCCCGCGTCCCGCAGCCGCAGCGACAGGCCCAGGCCGTTGTAGGCGCGGTCCGGTCGCACCCACACGCCGATGCGCTGGGGCTCGCCGGGCAGCGTCTTGGGCGTCTGCCGCCCGAATGGCGCTCGGATAAGCCACATCTGGTCGGAGAGGGGACTCGCGGAGAAGTCCGGGCGCGTCCACGCTACCTGCTGAATCTTGTCCGGCTCCACCGCCAGCAGCGTGTAGTCGGGGGCGCTCTGGCCCGGGCCTACGCGGCCCGTCTCCCTCAGAACGAGGCTGGACGCCTGGACGGACGGCATTTGCGGCAGGGCCTGCGCAAGGGCGTCGGCCTGGCCCGCGGAGGCGGTCACGCGGAGGTCGGCGCCGGCCGCGTAAGCCGCGCGTTCTTTGTAGGAGCGCTCCAGCGTGGCGCCGAAGGATGCGGCGAAGACGGCCAGCGCGGTGACCAGGGCCAGCAGAGCGAGAGGCCCCGCGGCCAGCAGCGGCTCGCGGGCCATGTGGCGCAGGGCCAGAAGCAGAGCGGGCGACGGCAAACGCTGGGCGAGGGACGCCATGACGCCAAGCAGCAGCGGCAGCAGGCGCAGGGCCAGGAGGAGGCCGGCGGCGAGGGCGACGACGGGGGTAAGGAGCAGCACGCCGTCGGCGAGCGGGCCCTGGCCGAAGAGGCGCTGGGCGAGGAAGGAGCCGCGCTGGGACAGGTCCAGCCACATCACCAGCGCCACGGCGGCCAGCAGCAGGTCTATGTAGGCGCGGTGCACGGGTGAGCGAGTCTCGGGCCGGGCGGCGGCCTGGCGCTGGTCCACGACGGTGCGCCGCGCGGCGATGACGGCGGGCGCCAGCAGGGCCGCCCATGCGATGGCCGCTCCCGCCGCCGCCCACACGTACATTTCGGGCGCGAAGGGCAGGGAGAGCCACCGTCCGTCCGTGCGCGCCGCCAGCGGGCTGAACCGGCCCAGCGGCGCGACGAGCAGGTATGCGTACGCCGGCCCCAGCAGGGCGGAGGGTATGGCGACGAACGCTCCCTGGAGCGCAAAGATTCCCACCAGTTGCCCGGTGCTCGCGCCGCGGGCGCGCAGGACCGCTTGGTCGGGCGCCTGGCGCTGGAGCAGGAAGGACGCGGTCATCGTCAGGTAATAGACGACCGCTCCCAGCATCAGCAGGGCGAAAATGACGAGCGGGACGCGCGCGAAAACCAGCTTGCGCTCGTAGTCATCCAGGAGCCGATTGAGGCCGGTGAACACCAGGGTGCGCGGGAGCGCGCGATTCAGGTCTCCCTCCAGGTCCGTGATGGACTGCCGGATGCGGGAGGCGTCCGACGCCTTGATTCTGGACGGCTCGACGGTGGCGATCCACCAGTAGTTGACCAGCAGCACCGGGAAGCGGTCGTTCAGCACGGAGAAGAACTGGTCCTCTGGCACGTAGAGCGCGAACGTCCGCGATTGTCCGCCCGAGTCTCGAGTGGCGACGAAGTACTCCTGGTGCCCCAGCCAGAAGTCCTCCTTCATATCGCGCGGCTGGATGATGCCCGCTATCCGCACCCGGACGCTCGGCAGGGGGTCCGTGACGAAGGGGTGGAAGGTGACCACATCGCCCGCGCGGAGGCGCATGTCGCCGGCCGCCCACACGCCCAGCAGCGCCTCCAGGTCCGCGCCGGGCGCGGGCGGGTTCGCCGGTGGTCGCCCTTCCAGAAGCAGGATGTGGCGCTGCATGTCCGTCAGGAAGAAAAAAAAGGCGCGGGGGCTGCGCTCGCCCGGGCCGGTCTCGCGCCCCTGGGGGTCGCGCTGCGCCATGACGAAGTTGGGGGTATAGGCCGCGCGTCGCTCCTCCCGCTGGAACGCGCCGATACGCGACCGAATGGCCTGGCGCACCTGGGCCAACGCCTTCTCGTAGTCGCGGCGGGCGATGGGCCGGCTGTAGGAGACGGCCTCGAAGTCCAGGAAGGTGGCGCCGCGCTCGTCAATGGCGTACGCCAGGCCCAGGTCGCTGATGGCCCGCAGGTAAAGCGGGATGGCGGCCAGGACGGTGGCGGCCAGCAGCATGCCCAGGGCGACGCCCACGACCAGCCGGGCATGGGCGCGGCTCTGTCGAAAGGCCAGGTAGGCCAGAGAGGGCAGGCGCGGCGTTTTCACCACGGTGGGTTTCCCTCTCGCCCGTCCGGTCCGGGCGGCGGGCGCTGCCACTTAACGAAGCAAAGCGAACGAAAGACGACGGAGAGTGCGGTCTAGTGTATCGGCGGTGACAGGCGGGTGTCAACGCGTGCGCGCGCGGAGTGGGGAGTGGGTGGCTATGGCGGCCCATGCCAGAAAGCCTGCGCGGACCGAAAGGACAAGGGCGAAGGAGAGGACTATGCGCCGAAGGAGTCAATCAGGGCCTTGACGACCGCCGGGTCCCACTGGCTTCCCGCGCCCTCATGCAGAATAGCCAGGGCCTCTTGATGGGAGTAGCAGCGCCGGTAGGGACGGTCGTGCGTCAGCGCTTCATACGCCTCCGTGACGGCGATGATACGAGCGCCCAGTGGAATTTGCTCTCCGCGCAGTCCGTCTGGATAGCCCGTTCCATCCCAGCGCTCGTGGTGGTGCGCGATGAGCGGCAGGACATCTGACGGGGCTGGGTTGCGTAGCAGGTGCAGGCAAGCGAGGAACCGAAGGCTAAGTTGGGGGTGCTTCTGCATCTGGACGCACTCCTCGGCGGTGAGAGGCCCGGTCTTGGAGATAATTCCGTCGGGAATAGCAAGGAGGCCGGCGTCCCTTGAATTCACCGCGAGCGCCAGCGCATTCCTGTGGACTTCGGAAAGGAAGAGGTCTCCGGCGAGACGGTCTGCGAGGGTTTGTATCCGTTTCGTGCTGCCTGCCAGGAAGGGAAAACGGGCCTCCACGCGATCGTGGCCGTATTCTAGCGCCCAGTTGGCGAGAGAAGCATCCACTTGCTCCTCGGTCTCCCTGTTCGCGCGGCTCAGGGCCTCGGCCTGCCGCGCCTCTCGCGTGGCCGTCTCCAGAAGCCCCGCGTGTTCTATTGCGGATGCTATTTCGCTTCCCACCATTTCCAGGAAACTCATGTCTTCGCTGGCGAATGGATGCGGACGAGCGCTGAGCAGCGTCACGACCCCCAGCAATTCAGCGCTTGCCGTTACAAGAGGGATACTGAGGCGGGAAATGGCGCGCACGCCCGTCGCCAGGGGTGTGTTCTGGAGCGGCTTGACCTGACCGGTATGCGTGTCAACGTTTTCTATACTGTAAGGCTCCCTGGTGGCCGCGACGTGCCCGACCAACCCTTCGCCCAGCGCAATAGTCCGGATGCGCGCCAGTGCTTCCGGAGATACGCCGTAGAAGTGCATGAGCAGAAGTGTCTGTGTCTCCGGCGAAAACCGGTAGATGAACCCGCCGTCCATTCCGAGAGCCTTTGCGGTGCTCTCCAGGGCGGCGCGCATGGCGTCCGACACCTCTGTGTTTGACGCGATAGCCTGCGTGATCGTTCTCAGGGCTTCCAGGCGCTGCGCCCGAGCCTCCGCCGTTTTGCGCTGGGCATCTAACTGCGTATTGAGGCGGGTCGTTTCGTCAAGCAGCCGATGCGTCTCCAGAAAACGCGAGCGCTGGTGTGCAACAGCCCAACTCATCAGGAACCCCACGAATAGGATCGCTATCGCATGAATGAGATGTTCGACTCCCATATCTGTGTACAAATACTCCATCAGATGTAGGAGTGCAAGGGTGAGGCCTGGAATCGCCGCCGCCTTCCAGCCAAGATATGCCGCAGCCAGCGCAATAGGCAATGCGGCCGCCAGCATGGATGCGGCAGCCCAGGCCTCGTCTGCCACAGGGGCAAAGCCAAGCATATGCGCCAGTTGCAGCGCCACCACCGCCAGGAAAGCGCCGCCCACTGCGGCCATCCGCGCGGTACGACCTGGCTCCGCGGACGTGAAAACACGTGCGGTCAGCCTGTCAAGCGTGTCCAGAACCCCAGTCTCACCCATAGTCAGCCTCCTGCGTCTGTCCGGCGGCGCTTCACGGTCGCTCTGTCGTGACCAGTTCGGTCGCCGCACGGCGCGGCGCACAACAAACGGGGACGCCACGCGCCGCGCGGCGTCCCCTCCCTCAATCAGAGCGCCTAAAGATGAACAGAAATGAATGCGTCCGATTGCAGCAGTACCATTTTACCCCCCCCCCTCGTTTATTGTCAACTTGCTATGTGTCGCTCAGTCGCCCGCGGCTTCGGGAACAAAACCCGCGCCGTCGGCGTCTTCATAGTGACGGCCGGAACACGGGACGTCATTACTGGAGGACGCCATGAACACGATAGCGCGTTTGCTGCTCATTCTCCTCGTTGGACTGGGGACGCTGGCGGGTCCCGCTGGTCCCGCCTTCGCGCAGGGCTTTGAGCCGCCCGTGGGCGTGACGCCCGTGCGTCCGCTTCCGCCGCAGCCGCCCATGCCGCCGATACGCATGCCGGTCATCCTGCCGACGCCGGAGGTCAAGTACCAGCGCGTCGAGGTAAGTATTGACGGCCAGGTCGCCACAACCCGAATTGACCAGCTCTTCGTCAACACCGGCTCCTTTCCCGTGGAGGGGGTCTATCTCTTCCCCCTGCCGGAGGACGCCGCCATCTCCTCGTTCGACATGTACGTGGACGGCCAGCGCTGGCAGGGCGAGCTATTGCCCAAGGAGAAGGCGCGCCAGATATACGAGAGCATCGTCCGACAGCAGCGCGACCCCGCTCTGCTTGAGTACGTGGGCCGCAGTGCGTTCCAGGCGCGCATCTTCCCCATACCGCCGAAGGGGGAGCGCCGCATCCAGCTTGAGTACGCCCAGGTGCTGCCCGCCGACGCGGGCGTGGCGCACTACGTGTACCCGCTGAAGTCGCCGCGCATTCTACCTCGGGAGGTCATGGAGCCGGGGCCCTGTCTGGGCTGCGCTCCGCAGGCTTTCCCCCTGCCACCCGCGCCGCTCATCAGGGAACTGACAATCCATGCGACCCTGAAGGCCGCGCAGCCCATCAAGGCTATCTACTCGCCCAGCCACGAGGTCGCGGTGACGCGGGCGTCCGAGCGGCAGGCGGACGTGAGCTACGAGGCGTCGAACGCGCGCCCGGACAGGGACTTCGACCTGTACTACAGCTTTGCGCCGGGAGATATTGGCCTGAGCCTGCTGACCTACCGCGAGAAGGGACAGGACGGCTTCTTCCTGCTGCTCATCGCGCCGCCGGTGGATGCGCCCGCGAAGGCGGTGGACAAGGACGTCGTCTTCGTCCTGGACATATCGGGAAGCATGCAGGGCCAGAAGATGGAGCAGGCCAGGGCGGCCCTGGAGTACGTGCTCGACAGGCTCAACCCCGGCGACCGCTTCAACATCGTCGTTTTCAACTCGGCGGTGAGCACGTATGCGGACGCCCTGCGGCCCGCAAGCGAGCGGTCACAGGCTGTCCCCTTTGTCCGCGGGCTGCAGGCGGCGGGCGGCACCAACATCCACGACGCGCTGCAGGCGGCCCTGGGCATGGCCCCGCAAGGCGGGGGGCGTCCGCACGTGGTCATCTTCCTGACGGACGGTCTGCCGACCGTGGGCGTCACCCAGCCGAACGCCATCATTGACGGCGTCGCTCAGGCCAGCAAGAAGGACGTGCGCCTGTTCACCTTCGGAGTCGGCGATGACGTGAACGCCTTCCTGCTGGACACTATTGCGCAGCGCAACCGGGGCGTCAGCGATTACATCCGTCCCGGCCAGGATATTCAAGAGAAGCTGGCCCGCTTTTACGAGAAGACCAGCACGCCCGTCCTCACCGATCTGAAGCTGGATACGGGCGTCGTCAAGGTGGAGGACGTGTACCCCCAGCCTCTGCCGGACCTGTATGCAGGAAATCAGCTTGTCGTCGTGGGGCGCTACCGCAGCGAGGTCGCGGCGGCCATCGCGCTCAAGGGTCTGGTCAACGGTCAGGAGAAGACGTACACGTACGCCGGTCAGAGCTTCCCCTCGGAGAGCGCCTCCGCGGCGTTCCTGCCGCGCCTGTGGGCCACGCGCAAGGTCGGCTATCTGCTCAATCAGATACGCCTGAACGGGCAGAGCAAGGAGCTTGTGGACGAGGTGGTCGCCCTGGCGACGCGCTACGCCATTGCGACGCCCTTCACGTCGTTCCTTGTGCGGGAGAAGGACGCCGGCGTGACGCCGCCAGGTACTCCGCGACCGTTGCCCGCGCAGGGCGCGCCCGCGCCAGCGCCATCGCTTGCACCCCAGTCAGGCGCAGCGGCGGTGCAGGCCAGTCAGGCTATCGAGGGGCTCCGACGGGCGCAGGTGGCGGGTGACGCCTCCGCTCAGGATCAGCGGGTGGCGGGCGCCAGGGTCTTCCTGCTGCGGGACGGCGTGTGGATGGACACAAGCTATCGGCAGGGGACGCCGCTGACCGACGTGCCGTTCGGGAGCGAGGGCTACTTCCGGCTGCTCGATCGCTATCCGGAGGCCGCGCACTACCTGTCGGTGGGAGACAGAGTGATCGTGATGTTGGGCGGCGCGGCCTATCGGGTGACGGCGGAGGTCTCCTCTCAGCCCACCGGGGCGGCGACGCCCACCGCAACGCCTACGGCTACGTTCACGCCCGCGCCCACGCGGACGCCGAGTCCGACTCCAACGGTCGCGCCGACGCCCCGCATACCGGCTGGTCCGCCGCCCGCCAGTGCAGCGCCCGGGTTGCTGGAGGTGGCTGTGCGCTGGATTGCAGACATCTTCCACAGCCTCTTCGGCTAACAGCCGGAAGGCGATGTCTATAGCCCGCGGCGCAGGGGAAGCTTTTGTCGGCCCCCGCCTGCGTCGCGGGCGCCCCCTATCTGAGCAAGTCGGGGACGACTGCTGCCTTTAGCGCGCCGTCTGCGCCTCTGCGAGCGGTGCGGGAGGCACAGGCAGAGGGGGAGTCGGCGGTTTCGCCAGCGCGAACAGGATGAGGCCGATGACGCAGAGGACGTCGAAGACGATGAAGGCGGGGTTGTAACTGCCCAGGGTGTCGAACGCCCACGCCGCCGCCAGCGGGCCGCCCGCCGTCGCGATGACCTGCGCGATGTTCCCCCAGCCGGTGATGGTCCCCGCGATGCGCCGTCCGAAGTAGTCGGGCCACACCTGAGCGCGCAGGGGCATGCTGCCCCCGACGACAAAGCCCAGCAGGAAAGTGACAGGGTACAGGGTCGTGGGCGTCAGCGCGAAGACCAGGAGAGCTATACCCGCGGCGTATGTGGCTGCGAAAAGGGTCAGACATCGTTGAATACGCCAGCGTTCAGCCAGCACGGCCCACACCGGCTTGGCGATAAGCGCGCCCACGCCGTAGATGCTCACCGCGGCCACGGCGGCGCTGACGGAGAACCCCCGGTCGTTGTAGAAAGCGACCATGTGAATGTAAATCGTCGCGGCGGGTATCTGCGTCGCGACGATGCCGCCGAGCACCAGCCAGAAGGCCCGTGTGTGGACAGCCTGCCGCGGCGTCCATCCGGGGTCGTCGGCCCTGTCGTGTTCGGGCGCCGCGTCGGGGGCCTCGGGCGGCAGGTTGTCGGGGCGTAGCCCTATGTCCTCGGGGCGGCGCCGGACGAAGAACCACGCGGAAGGAATGATCAGCACCCATGTCAGGAGACCCAGGAAAACGAACCCGCCGCGCCAGCCAAAGCTGGTGATGATGAACAGGATTGTGGGTGGGAGCGTGATGCCCGACATTGTTGCGCCCGCTACCGCCACGGCGTAGGCGCGGCCCCGCTTGCGGACAAACCAGTTGGCTATGGCTGCTGAAGGCGCCACGATGTTCAGGG
The DNA here is from genome assembly GCA_030648205.1 of Dehalococcoidia bacterium. Taxonomy (NCBI): domain Bacteria; kingdom Bacillati; phylum Chloroflexota; class Dehalococcoidia; species Dehalococcoidia bacterium. The sequence continues at coordinate 60,513 of JAUSIH010000006.1, forward strand.
TGGGCCGGGCCAGGGCAATCCCCAGCCCCAGGATCAGGTAGAACGTCCAGATGCTGGTGACCAGGGACGTGGCTATCAGCAGGGCGCCGTAGAGAGCGCCCCCCGCGACCATGAAGAGCCGTGCGCCGTAGCGGTCCACCAGAGGCCCTATCAGGACCGCGCCGCCAACGGCCAGGATGCCGCCGATGGTGATGACGCCGACCGACATGGACCGGGTCCATCCCATGTCTTCTGACATTGGCTTGAGGATAACGCTAAAGGCCCATCCGGTTGTGCCAAGCTCGATGAAGAAGCCGCAGAAGGCGGCGGCCACCACAAGCCAGCCAGGGTAGATGTGGCGCAACCGCTGGGCGAGAGACGGGGAGGTCATGCGCGTTCGCCGGTCGGCTCAGTTCCCACGAGAGCGCAGTATAGCACAGGCGTGGGAACCATCCTGCGCTGGACTACCCGCCGGACGCCATCTCCATAACGAAACGGGCCAGAGTTCTTGTCATAACGCCCGTTGCCCCTTTGACGTACGCGCCGGAGTCCTTCTCCGCGTAGCGCGACCCCGCGATGTCCAGGTGCACCCAGGGGGTGTCTTCAGCGAACTCCGACAGGAACATTGCGGCGGTGATGGAGCCGGCGAAGCGCCCTCCTGAGTTCTTCATGTCCGCCACATCGCTCTTGTTCTGCTCTCGGTACTCCTCGTACATGGGCAGTTGCCAGATGCGCTCGCCCTCCTGTGCTCCCGCGCGGACAAGGCGGTCGAGGAGCGCCTGGTCGTTGGTGAAGCCGCCGGAGCAGACGCTGCCGAAGGTCATGCGGATAGCGCCGGTCAGGGTCGCAACGTCCACCATAGGCGACAGTCCCAGCTTGCGGCCATAGGACAGCGCGTCGGCCAGGATGAGCCGTCCCTCCGCGTCAGTGTTGTCCACCTCAATGGTCTTGCCGTTCATGGCGCGAACCACGTCGCCGGGCCTCTGGGCGTTGCCGCCGGGCATGTTCTCAGCAGTGGGGATGAGGGCCGTCACGTTGACGCGCGGCGCAAGCTGGGCGACGGCGCGCATGGCGGCGATGACCGCCGCGGCGCCCGACATGTCGCCTTTCATGTTGCTCATGCCCTCGGCGGGCTTGAGCGAGATGCCGCCGGAGTCGAAGGTAATGCCCTTGCCCACGAGTCCCAGCGCCTTCGAGCGATTGGCCGGGTCGCCCCAGTACCGCAGCACGACGAACTTGGGCGGCTGGCGGGACCCCCGCGCGACGCCCAGGAGGGCGCCCATGCCCATCTTCTCCATCCACTCACGGTCATAGACGGCGCACTCCAGGCCGTGGTCGGCGGCCACGCGCACGGCGGTCTCGGCCAGGGTGGTGGGTGTCAGGACGTTGGCGGGCTCGTTGATAAGGTCGCGCGTCAGGTTGACGGCTTCCGCCAGCACGCGCCCCTGCTGGACGCCGCGCTCCAGCGCGGGGAGCTTGTCGGCGTCGCGCTCCACCAGCAGAAGCTCCTGGAGCGTGTTGCACGGCTCCTCGGGGTGCGACTTGTGGCGGGTGAATGTGTAGAGGCCCATGACCGTGCCCTCCGCGACGGCCCGCGCCGCCGCCTCCGGCTCCAGTCCGCCGATGCCCGCGCCGTGGACGATGGTGGCGGCGCTCTTGGCGCCGAGCCGACGCAGGTAGCGGCAGACCTCGCCGGACAGGTCGCGCACCGCGTCGAGGGTGAACTTCTCGCGCTTGCCCAGGCCCAGAACGAGCACGCGCGCCGGCTTGATCTTGCCGAAGGTGTGGATGAGAGTCACCTGGCCGCGCTTGCCGGTGACCTCGCCCTCCGCGATGAGCTGGCTGATGACGCCGCCGAGCGCCTTGTCCACCGCGCCGGTGGCCCCGCCGGGCTGCTTGACGCCCTCGAACAGGTTGACGACGAGCGTGTGCGTCTGAAGCGCGAGGATGTCCTGGCGGACGACCTTAATTTCCATAGCGGCTCACCTCAATGCATCTTGCGTATGGTCTGAGGGACTATCATACCGCCTTGCGCATGGCGCAGGAAGTGGACACGGTGCCTCTCTCCTCTCGAGGCGCGACGCGTCCCGTGGCCGATGATGGCATGTCGTACGGCGTTTGGCACCCTGCTTTAGCGGCGCTATCCCGTCCTGAGGGCGCAGAGGACCGCATCCTCCACAGGAGAGGGATGGAATGGACATGAGAATCCCTCCTTTTCACGCTCTCTGTCACGACGGAACGTGATGAATGTAGCGTCGCCCGCGCCGCAAGGAGTGCAGGGGCGCAGCCCCGCCGGAGGGGACGGGAGGTGTCCTCCCGTAGTCATCCCTGACTTCTCCCCCTCTGCAGGAGAGGGGGACCAAGGGGGTGAGGCGCGTGTATCTACCCTGCGCGCGCTTCCCGCGTTTGGCTATACTGGGTCAAAGGGAGTTCGTCATGCGTGACCCGCTGACCGCCCGCGTCAAGGCCCTTGCCCGTGAGGTCGGCTTCGACCTGGCGGGCGTGACCACTGCCGAGCCGTTCGAGCGCGAGGAAGCGGCGATGGTCGCGCGTGTCCGGGCGGGCATGATGGACGACCTGCCGTGGTTCACCGAGGCCCGCGCCCGGCTGGCCTGCCGCCCTCGGGAGCTTCTGCCGGACGCCCGCTCCGTCATCGCCGTGGCCGCTGGCTACTACACCGGCGAGTCTCCCGCGGCGGATGGCGTCGCTCCTTCCAGGGAAGGACGCGGCAAAGTCGCCCGCTACGCATGGGGCCGGGACTACCATGCCGTGCTGCGCAAAAGGCTCAAGGCTTTCGTCGAGCGATTGCCGGAGGTCGCGGGCTGGCCCGTGCGCACGCGCCTCTTCGTGGACACCAGCCCCCTCGCGGAGCGGGCCGTGGCCGCGCGGGCGGGAATCGGCTGGTATGGCAAGAACACCAACGTTCTGACGCGCGAGATGGGGTCGTGGGTGTTCCTGGCGTCGGTCATCACCGACCTGGAACTGGAGCCGGACAGGCCGCTCCGCAAAAGCTGCGGGCGCTGCGCCGCCTGCATCCCCGCCTGTCCCACGGGCGCGCTCACGCCCTACGCCCTGGACAACCGGCGCTGCATTTCCTACCTGACCATCGAGTGCCGAGGGCCTATCCCGCGCGCGCTGCGGCCTCTCGTCGGCACGTGGGTGTTCGGGTGCGACATCTGCCAGGAGGTCTGCCCGGTGAACAAGCGGGCACAGGACTCGCTCGTTCTTCAGCGGGATCGGGGCGAGCGGGAGAGGACAGGCGAGCCGCTCGTCGTGAGCTTGTCAAACGACGCGGCGCCCCCTTCCGCGGAAGGGCTGCCGGAGCTTCTGCTGCTGCTGGCGCTGACCGAGGAGGAGTTCGCGGCGCGGTTCCGGGGGACGGCGGTCACGCGGGCGAAGCGTCGCGGCCTGGCGCGCAACGTCTGCGTGGCGCTGGGGAACATCGGCGACCCTGCGGCGACACCCGCCCTTGCCCGCGCTCTGCGGCGGGACGAGGAGCCGCTGGTGCGGGGGCACGCCGCCTGGGCGCTGGGGCGCATCGGCGGGCCTGAGGCGGAGGAGGCGCTGCGTCTGGCCCTGGCGAGCGAGGCGGACGCGAGCGTGCGGGAAGAGATAGAAGCGGCGCTGGGGAGCCTGGCTGCCTCATCGCCCTGACTCCCTTCTCCCAAGCCAGGAAAAGGTGGAAGCAAGGCTGGCAGCGTCTCACGTGTTATTCCGAGCATGCCTCCTGTCATTCCGAGCGCAGCGAGGAATCTACATCTGTCCTCAACTAACGTAGACCCTTCACTTTGTTCAGGATGACACAACACATCTGTCATTCCGAGTCCTTCCAAAGAAGGACGAGGAATCTCCCCGCGGCGTGACCCCGGAGGAGTTCCCGCGTCCGTGCGCGGAAGGACAAGGGGTGATGAGGGACACGTGCTCATTCATGCTGAAGTGGCGAAAGACCTTGCTTGGGTTGGCGAAGACAGCCCCCATGCCAGGGGCATAAAATAAGGCGCCGCGCATTCAGAGCGCCACGCCTTGCGGATTACCTGTTTACTTCCAGGCTCCCCGGGTCCCGTACCCCGTTTGCGGTGACCTCCGCCTCTTGGGGCTACCCGGCTCGTCTTGGAAGGCCTCCTCGCTGGGGCCGGAGCTTCCGAGATGAGACTTCAGGCCGTTATCATCGAGGCCGGGACCCGAGTTCCAAAGGAGGAAACCGTCATCTATATCCCAACCCCCTTTCAAGAACCTCTCGCGCTGCTTCTTGCCCTCTTCCCATCCCCTCATTCACATTATACACCAATCGTGGCGTGTCCATAGCTGCAGAATCGTAGCCGGACTGCGCCCGCTCGTTGAGAAGCGTCGGCGAGGCGCCTATGTCGAGCGCGGCACGCCCCGCCGAGTGACGACGCGCCGGGCAACCCCTCCCATTTCCCGCGGATATTCGAAACATTGGGCCTAAAGTCCTGGACAAACACCTTGAAGATGGCAACTGACGGGTGCTACAATCGGCTTACGCAGCGTAGGAGAGCGTGATGCTGAAAAAGAGCCTCGCCGTCTGTTCCTGGTGCAAGGTGGAGTTTGAGGACGAGCGCACGCCGGAAGAGAAGCTGCTAGACGGTGTCAATGGCCTGGTCACCTGCGCGCCCTGCAGGTACGGGTACCAGAAGGGCGCCGCCATCCGCACGATTCGCCGCCGGAGCTTGCGCCGACGGTGGTTCCAGGGCAAGTGCGTCCGCGGGAAGGTCTAGCCCGTGCCCATTTACGAGTACCTCTGTTCCGGCTGCCGCACGACCTTTGAGGTCATGCGCCCGGTGAGCCGGTCCAGCGAATCAGCCTCCTGCCCGGCGTGCCGCGAAACGGGACGCCGCGTCCTGTCGCTCTTCGCTATCGCGACCGCCTCCGCGGAGCGCCCCGGCTGCGCGATGGCGCCAGAGGGCGCGGGGCCGGCCTGCACGCCGGACGGTTGCGGGCGCTGCGCCGGCGAGTAGCTCGCCATTCGTCGCCCGCGATTCCAGAGCAAGCAGCGACACGCCCCTCAGCTTCGACCCTCTGTTACGCCGCCTTCAGCCGCCGCAATCGCGCCCGTTGCGCCCGCGTCAGCGCCACGCCCGCGCCTATCGCCACGGCGGCCTGCACCGCTATCATGACGCCGAGCGCTAGGGCGGAGTCGAACCAGAAGCCCGCGGGGAACAGCATGATCAGATAGTCGCGCGCCGGGTCAAGCGTCCAGAAGTCGTTGCTGAAGCTCAGCAGGTGAAACAGCAGGAAGAGCTGCGAGAACGCCACGGTCACCAGCGCGGCGAAAACGGCGAAAAGCGCCAATGTCAGCGCGCCGCCCCAGAAAAGCGCCCAGCCCAACTCGCGGGCGAACCGTCCGCCTGCCAGCGCGAGACCCCCGACCACGTACACGCCCAGCGCGACCATCATGGCGGTCTGCCACCGGAAGAAGCCCCTCACCAGATCGTGCACGTCCCGCATGTGCGCGACCTCCCGCTCACTGAATAGAGGGCGCTCCACGCCGGAGACGCGGGCGCGGATGCGCAAGGTCGGGTCGTCTCCGTTGAAAAACGCGATAAACTCGCGGCCCACCTGCTCCAGGTCGGCGGGGCTGATGCGGGTCCGCTCCGCCGCTCCGTACCGCTCGAACCCGTATGTGTACAGAGGGAGAGCGGTAAAGGCGAGCCGAACGCTGGTGGTGATGAAGAGCGCCGGCAGAAGCAGGACGAAAACATAGGCGAGGACGGTGCGAAGACGGGGCCGCATGGTGGACATGGACACCTCTCGTGCCAATGGTACGACTGGGCGCGTTTCCTTGTCAACGCAAGGAGGGCCAGCCTATAATACAGCTTGCGCCAGTCATCTTGCGAGCATCCAGCTCAACGCGGGGCGAGTTCCACTTTCGGCCTCGTCGTCTTCCTGAGTCCCTGCGAATCCTCTCTGGGGTGATAATTAGAGAATGATTAGAATGCGCAGGCCACGCCCGGCGCGCAGCGGGACGTCCGCCGAGGCATTGGCTGGGTCTCACGCGTCCAGGGGGTGCGCTGTCCGTGGCGCGTAAACAGGCGGGTAAGGCTGTGACGCCGCTTGAGGCGAGCGCTCCCTCCGCTCCAGCCGTGGCTGTCGCACTCCGCCTTGCGGAGCGGGCCGCGGAGTCGCTCGGTCTGGACCTGTCGCAGGGACTATTCCTGTGCGGGCCGGATGCGGAGCCGCGGCCCTACATGCCCGCGCTGCTCGGCCCGCTGGCCGCGGAGGGCATGGCCGCGCTGCGGGAGCGGCTGCTGGCCAGCTATCCGCCCGGCCACGGCGTAACCCTCGTCCGCGTCCCCGCTCGGGGCGCGCCGCGCGTCCACCCAATGGCTCTCGCGGACATCCCTGAGCAGGGCGCGGGGAAAACGCTCGCTTTTCTCTATCTGCCGCGCGTTAGCGGGGCCGACAGCGGGGCCAGCTTTGCTGAACTGGTCGGCATCATGGCCCGCCTGCGCGGCCCGGGCGGCTGCCCCTGGGACCGTGAGCAGAGCCACCAGTCGCTCCGCAAATACCTGCTGGAAGAATGCTACGAGACCCTGGAGGCGCTGGACTCCGACGACGCGCGTAAGACCGCCGAGGAGCTGGGCGACCTGCTTCTACAAATAGTTTTCCACGCGCAGATCGCGCGCGAGGCGGGCGCCTTCACGATGGACGACGTGGCGCGCGGCATCAGCGCCAAGCTGGTCCGGCGGCATCCGCACGTCTTCGGCGACGCCCGTGTCGCGTCGTCCGGCGAGGTGTACACCCGCTGGGAGGAGCTGAAGCGCAAGGAGCGGGGAGACGGCGCGTCCATCCTGGACAGCGTGCCCAGGTCCATGCCCGCCCTGGCGTACAGCCAGGAGGTCCAGGCGCGGGCCGCCCGCACGGGGTTCGACTGGAGCGACGTTCAGGGCGTTCTAGCCAAGGTGGAGGAGGAAATCCAGGAGTTTCGCAGCGCCCGCGACAAGGCCGAGCAGGAGAGCGAGCTGGGCGACATCTTCACCGCCCTGGTCAATATCGCCCGGTGGCTCGGTTTCGACAGCGAGACCGCCCTGCGGCGGGCTAACGCGCGCTTTTGCCAGCGGTTCACCACAATGGAACGCCTGTGCCGGGAGCGTGGCCTGGACTTCGCCAAACTCCCGATGGAGCGGAAAGAGGCGCTGTGGCAGGAGGCCAAGCGTATTCTGGGCCACACGCCGTCGTAAACGCCGCGCAAGGGCGTCGCTTTATCGTGAGTCTGCTATAATGAGGTGTATATTTTTAGCTCCTGCTGTCCTGGCGGGCGGCTCCTGAGGAGGTGCGTCGTGGCGCAAACGACTCTGAGCTTGCACGATCTGGCGAAGCGGCACCGGGAAATGAGCCCCAGCGTGGGACGCCTGTCAGAGGCGGCCGTCCACCTCTGGTACGCGGACCTGAACGTCGAAGTGCACGGCGAGCGCGTCCGCTACTCCTGCCCCAAGTGCGCAAAGCTCGTGAACACATCCACCGAGGAGTTCGAGCATTACGAGCGGAGTGATCAGGCTTTGCTATGTCTGTCGTGCCGGGGAGACCCGCACGAACGGAACGCGGGCCTCTAAACCAACCTGCAACGTGCGCTAAGGAGACACTTATGGCAATCAAAGCGTATGTCCTGCTGACCACCGAGCCCGCCAAGACCAAGGCGGTCGTCGCGCACATGGCGAGCGTCCCCGCGGTGAAGGAAGTCAACGAAGTCCTCGGCCCGTACGATGTTGTGCTGGAGATGAGCATTGATCGGCTCGAGGAGATGACGGACATCCTGCGCCGGTCCGTCCGTCCGGTGGACGGCGTCCTGAGCACCCTGACCTGCGTGTCGATGAAGCCGTCGTAGCCGCTGAGAGCACCCCCCGTCGACATATAGCGTGCGCGGCTCCCTTCCCTGAGGAGGGGCGCTTCGCATGGGTAAGCAATAACCTCAGCGTGGATGCGCGCCCGTTCCCATCGCCGGGGCGCATCCTTCAGTCTCCGCGCAAGGTCTCAAACAGCCAGAGCATGCTTGGATGATGCCTCGGCCTCGACGATAGCGCCAGGCGTATGCAGCCAGGCATGTCTCGCTCGGCGACGCGCTTGTCCAATAGCTATTGTTCCCATCTCCCGCTCTTCGCATCCGCGCTACGTAGTCCACGCCTGGCTTCGTTGACATCCTCCGCTCGCGGTTCGACAGGCTCACCATGAGCGGGACGGGGACCCCAATCCGACCATCCAGAAGCTCTGCCGGATATTCGGATTTCAGCAGAGCCTCCGCGTCTGTAGAATGGGTGGGGTGCGCCACCGACGACTCCCTCTCGGCGTCTCACGAGGTATAGTGATCAGTTCATAAGTGCTTCCAGGACGAACAACGGTATGGACACCATCGGCTTCCTGGCCCACGTGAAGCGTCAGCCCTGGTACAAGGACCAGGTGGCCCACGTTCAGGTGATTACGCCGCGCGCCGCCCGGTACGCCGACCTCGACGCGCCTCTGCCTTCCGTGCTGGGCGCCGCCCTGGAAAAGCTTGGGGCAGGCCGCCTTTACCTCCATCAGGCGCAGGCCATCAACGCCCTGCGCAGCGGCCAGAACGTCGTCGTCTGCACGCCGGCCGCCAGCGGCAAGACTCTCTGCTATAACCTGCCCGTGCTGGAAACGCTGCTCGCTGAAAAGGGCGCGCGCGCCCTCTACCTGTTCCCCACGAAGGCGCTGGCCCAGGACCAGTTGCGCGCCTTGCAGGGTCTGACCTCCGCGGCGGGCATCGTTGTTCGCGCCGCCACGTACGACGGCGATACGCCCTCAGCGGAGCGCGCGGAGGTGCGGCGGAGCGCTCAGGTGCTCATCACCAATCCGGACATGCTGCATGCGGGCATCCTGCCGAACCATCGGGCGTGGTCGCGCTTTCTGCGGCATCTGCGCTTTGTTGTGGTGGACGAAGCGCATACCTACCGCGGCGTCTTCGGTTCCCACGTGGCGCTGGTGCTGCGCCGCCTGCGCCGGCTCTGCGCCTTCTACGGGGTGTCGCCGCGCTTCGTGCTGGCGTCGGCCACCATCGCCAACGCCGGGGAGCACGCCGAGCGGCTGACCGGCCTGCCGTTCCGCGTGGTTGACGACGACGGCGCACCCTACGGCGGCAAGGATTTCGTCTTCTGGAACCCGCCTCTGGTCAACGAGGTCCGGGGCACGCGCAGGAGCGCCAACTCCGAGGCGTCCCAACTCTTCACCGAGCTGGTCAAATCGGGCACGCGCACCATCCTCTTCGCCCGCTCCCGTCGCCTGGCGGAACTCCTTTACGTTTACAGCAGGGAGCGGCTCAAGGAGACGGACAGGGAGCTTGCGAAGCGCATTTCGCCCTACAGGGCGGGGTACACGCCGGAAGACCGGCGGCGCATAGAGCAGGAGCTTGTCCGTGGCGACCTTCTGGGCGTCTCCGCCACGAACGCCCTGGAGCTGGGCGTGGACATCGGCGACCTGGACGCCACGGTGCTGACCGGCTATCCGGGGAGCATCGCCAGCGTGTGGCAGCAGGCGGGCCGCAGCGGACGTCGCGGCGCCCGCTCCTTGAGCGCGCTGGTGGCCCTGGACAACCCGCTGGACCAGTACTTCATGCGCCATCCGGATATCTTCTTTGGCAAGACGTGCGAACATGCCCTCATCTCGCCCGCGAACCCCCACATGCTGCGGCCCCATCTGCTGTGCGCCGCCTATGAGTTCCCGCTTACCGAAGTGGACATAAAATACTTCGGGCCGGAGATGACCGGGCATGTGGCGGCCTTGGCTGAGCAGGGTTTCCTGCACGAGCGAAGAAGGACGTGGTACCTCTCCGCCTCGGTCGCCTACCCCGCGACGGGGGTGAACCTTCGTTCCACGTCCAACGACTCGTACACCATCGTGGAGGAGGGCACCGGCGCGCTGCTGGAGACGGTGGAATCGTCGGTCGCGTTCTTCCAGGTCCATCAGGGGGCCATCTACCTGCACCAGGGCGAGACGTATCTCATCACCGGGCTGGATATCCCCGGCAGGACGGCCCACGCCCGCGTCTCGGACGCCCCTTACTATACACAGACGATTGACCTGACGGACATCCGCATCCGCAAGGTGCTGGAGGAGCGCGCGGTGGGGGCCACCCATGCCTACCTGGGCGAGGTGGAGGTGGTGAACCGGGTGATGGGCTACAAAAGGAAGCGCCACGTGACGGAGGACCTCCTGGGCGAGGAGCCGCTGGACCTGCCGGAGCAGCTTTTCTCCACGATCGCGTTGTGGTGGGACATACCGGAGCCGTTGCTGAAGGAGGTCGCCCGCGCGGGGCTGGACCTGTCGGGCGGGCTGCACGCCGCCGAGCACGCCACCATCGGCATGCTGCCTCTGTTCGCCCTCTGCGATCGCAACGACATTGGCGGCGTGTCCACGCCCCTGCATCCGGATACGGGGAGGCCGCAGGTGTTCATCTACGACGGCCATCCCGGCGGCGTGGGCATAGCGGAGAAGGGGTTCGAGTTGCTGGAGCAGCTCTGGACGGCCACGCTGCGCGCCGTGGCCGAGTGCCCGTGCGAGGACGGCTGCCCGAGCTGCATTCAGTCGCCCAAGTGCGGCAATAATAACGAGCCTCTGGACAAGCTGGCCGCGGGCGTCATCCTGCGCGGCGTGCTGGGGTTGAATCCGGGCGCGGGAGCGGCGTCCGCCTCCGCATAGGCTGCGCGCGACAACCAAATGCGGAAAAGGGGGAAGCATGCTATTCTTGATTGCGCAGACGCGTAGCCGAAGAACGGCGTCCGAGTGAAAAGGGAGCGTAGCGGGATGTCCGTGCAGTGAACCAGCGGTTTTTCTACGGCGGCCAGGCGGTCATTGAGGGTGTCCTGATTCGCGGTCGTCGGTACATGGCCGTGGCCGTGCGGCGCCCCACCGGCGACATCGCCACCTGGACGACGCCGCTGGGCGGCGCGGCCACCACTCCGTGGCGGAAGGTGCCCTTCGTGCGGGGCATTCTGGTCCTGGCGGAGACGCTCACGCTTGGCGTCCGCGCTCTGCTGGACTCGGCGCGGGTTGCGGGCACGGAAGAGGGCGAGGAGGAGATATCGCCGGCCACGGTGGGCGTCACCATCGCCGTCAGCCTCGCGTTCGCCGTACTCGTATTCTTCGTGTCGCCCACGCTGCTGGCGGGCCTCCTGGACCCGCTGCTGCAATCGCCTCTGATGAGCAACGTGGTGGAGGGTGTCGTCCGAATGGGGTTGTTCCTGGGCTACATCCTGCTCATTGGCCGCATGGAGGAGGTCCGGCGCGTCTTCGCGTACCACGGCGCGG
>JAUSIH010000007.1 GCA_030648205.1 Dehalococcoidia bacterium
AATGTCGCTCGTCCCGTCGGTGGAGCAATCGTCAATGGCGATGATCTCCTTGTCGTAGGGGACTTGTTCGAGGCGCGTCAGCACGTTGCGGATGGTGGCGCGTTCGTTGTAGACGGGGACCAGAATGCTCAGTTTCATAGTGTCATCCACCGCCGCGCGGCGCCAGGCGGAATACCGGGCCCTGGGGGACCAGATCGTAGCTGCGGGTCAGATCTGCCAGGCGAAAGCCTTCGGGATAAGCGTCCGGCGCGACAAGGTAGATTGGGCGTTTGGAGATGTTCTCCTGAACGAACCGCAAGTCCAGAGGCGGTTCGTCCAGGGTGCCGACGGCCAGCAGGGTGACGTCCGGGCGCTTTTTCTCCACCAGTTGAAGATACTGCAAAGGCTCATAAGGCGTAAAGTCCGCGACGATGATGGCGTTGGGCGCGACGGTGGCGAACACGTCTTCGGCGAAGCGCCGCGCGCCGTCGTACCCGCTCTTGTCGGGCAGGTAGAAGTAGCGGGCGTTGTCCCTGTACGGCAGCGAGCGAATGCCGAGAGGCTCCCATCCCATTCGGCCAAGTAGCGGCGGCGTCGCGTAGTAGACGGCCACGGGCAGGACAACGCAGGCGAGCGCCAGCGCCCCGCGCGCAGTGGCGGGCCCGTAGAGCTTGCGTTCCAGCATCCGCCACGCTCCGCCGCGCACGAACGCGTCCAGCGCGACGGCGCCCATCAGCGCGAACACGATGTAGCTGGGCACGAGAAGCTCCGGCGCGCGTTGTCGCATATAGCCGGAGATGAGGCCCACGTCAATGATGAAGATGCCCGCCAGAAGGACGAAAAGACGCTTGTCCCTGCGCCAGGTGACCGCCAGACCCGCCGCGCCCATGAGCAGCAGGGGGCTGGGGAACTGGTAAAGGATGTAGGCGGCGTATCTCAGAAGGCCGAAAGGCGTGGAGGACGGATAGTAGTAGTAAAACATAGAGGTTGAGGTCATGAAGCTCAGCAGAAGTTCCGGGTTTTGCACCTGGAGTCGGAGGTAAAAGGTAAAGAGTGTGGGGAGGTACCCCGCGAGGGCGCTGACGGCCAGCAGGCCCAGCCTTCGCACTTGGAGGAGGTCTCGGGCGCTCGCCAGCAGAAGGTAGGCTGCGAACGCGGGCGCGAACGCCAGCAGGAGGGTATTGTTGCCCGTGCTCAGCATGAAGGTGAAGCCGAAGAGGTACAGCCAGCGCTCCCGTCCGGTCTGCACCCACAGCACGGCGCAGAGAAGACAGACGGCCAGGAAGAGGTAGAGTGGCGCGTAGCTCTCGTTCATCGTGGCCATCCACCAGAACGTGTGCGAGACGGCGACGGCGGAGGCCGCTACGAAAGCCGCGAAAAGGGACCATGTGATGCGGTAGGCGACAAGGAACAGGCCGGCCACGGCCAGCGACGCGAAGATGGCGTTGAGAAGGTTCTGGCCGTAGGCGTAGTCGGCGAACGGGATGTGTCCCCACAGCCAGCCTATCATGTTGTGCAGCGAGTGGTAGTTGGGGGACGGGCTCAGATAGAGCTGGTACGCGAGATTGACCAGCTTGGCCGGGTCTCCCCACGTGACCGTCGGCGCGAGGGTCTTCACATACAGGGCGAAGGCCCCGAGCAGGACCAGGGCCGTCGTCGCCCAGACGCGCCGGGACATGCGCGCGCCTTCCGTGGGCAGCACGAAGCGCCAGACTCCCGCCAGGTAGCCCAGCCCGTAGCTCACGTGCAGGCACGCGAACACGGCGGGCAGAACGGGCATGTGGTGGAGGCCGTGGCGCAGGGAGAGCCGCGCGGAGAACGCGAGGGCGAGCAGCAGATAAAAGCCCGTCAGGGCCACGAGAGGCAGGGGACCGACGGGCGTCAGCGCCATCGCCAGCTTCCCGGCCAGGGCCAGCACGAAGGCCAGAGGCACCCAGTGCCGGACCGAGAGCGCGCCGGGGGTCACCTGGGCCAGCCGGACGTTCCATATGCCGTTGTTGAAGTACTGCCGCCACAAGCCGCCCAGCGTGGCGCGGCTCCGGTAGCTTGACCGGAGGGCGGGCGTCAGCAGCACCTTGCCGCCGGCCTGCTTGATCCGGTAGTTCATCTCGATGTCCTGGCCCCGCAGCAGATCCTCGTTGAAGAGGCCCACGCGGTCGAACACGTCCCGCCGGAACGCGCCCATGTAGACGGTATCGGCCTCTTCTTCGCTCGTGGCGTGATGGAAGCGTCCGCCGCCCAGGCCGAACCGGCTGTGGTGCGCCAGGGCGATGGCGCCGCCGACGTATCCTTCGCCCGCGGCGCGCATCGGCCCGCCGACGTTGTCCGCGCCCGTGGCCTCCAGGCGCTCGACGCACAGGCGCACGTAGTCAGGCTCCAGTGTGGTGTGCGCGTCCACGCGGACGATGTACCGCCCGCGGGCGGCGCGGATGCCGGTGTTGAGCGCGGCGGGAGTCGTCCCCGTGGGATTGTCCAGGAGTTTGACCCGGCTGTCTTCTCCGGCGATGCGCTCTACGGTGGCGCGAGTGTCGTCGGCGGACATGCCGTCCACGACCAGCACTTCCATTGCGGCCCGCGGATAGTCCTGGGCCAGGATAGACCGCAGGCACAACCCAATGGAGCGGGCCTCGTTGCGGCAGGGCACCACGACGGTGACCAGCGGCGCCTCCCCGACTGTGCGGGTAGGAGAGAGAAGGGGTGCGGGACGTTCGCTCATCGACTCCTGCTATGCCAGGTCGCGCAAAGAGAGCGCAGGCTCGGAAATGATCGTGTTCTCCACGTAGAGGCTATGCCACACCTGAAAGATTATAAGGGCCCACAGGAGGTGTGTATAGTTGCCCGCGCCTCGCGCGTGGCTTTCCCGTATACGCTCCACGGCGGCGGCGTTGAACAGGCCGGCGCGGCCCAGCCGCTCCCGCGACAGCAAGGCGCGCGCGAGAGGCGCCAGGTCGGCCCGCAGCCAGTAGCCGACGGGCACGCTGAATCCCTGCTTGCGACGGTACAGTATCTCGCGCGGCAGGAGACCCTCCATAGCTTGCTTGAGTACGTGCTTCATGTCGGCGCGGGGCAGCTTGATCGAAGGCGGGATGCGCGCGGCGAACTCCATCACCTGGTGGTCGCAGAAGGGCACGCGCAACTCCAGCGAGTGGGCCATGCTCATGCGGTCGGAGTACGTGAGCAGATTGTCCGGCAGATAGGTCGTGATGTCCGCGCGCAGCACCCTGTTCAGCCACGCGTCGTCGGGTTGGGCCGCGAGCGCCCGCCTGACGGACTGCGCACCGTCCGCGCCGTCCAAAGCGTCCCTGAGCGCGGGCGCGTACACCTCGCGGCGGAGCGCCGACGGGACGGCCGTCTGCCAGTTGCAGTAGGCGTCCTCCGGCGAGCCTGTCGCTCCGTCCAGGAACTTGTGCAGGCGCGTGCCCAGCGAGTAGTCGCTGGCGCTTCCCGGTACGGCCCGCGCCGCAAACCGGACGGCGCGCCGCAGCATGGGTGGGAGGCCGAGGTACGACCGCAGCGCTCTGGCGGCGATGTAGCGCGGGTAGCCGCCGAACGCCTCGTCGCCGCCGACGCCGCCCAGCGCCACGGTGACGTGCTGGCGTGCCATCTGGCAGACGTAGTACATGGGGATGGCCGTCTCGTTGGCGAACGGCTCGTCGAAGTGCCACACCACGCGCGGCAGGATGTCGGCGGCCTTCGGCTCCACGGTCATCTCATGGTGCTCGGTGTTGAACTGCTTCGCCACGACGCGGGCGTACGCCAACTCGTCGTACGCGCCGCCAGCGGCGCCCGGCCCCGCGAAGCCGATGCTGAACGTCTTGACCCGCTCGCCGGACTCCCGCGCCATGAGCGCGACGATGGCGCTGGAGTCTATGCCGCCGCTCAGCAGCACGCCCAGCGGAACGTCGCTCAGCAGGTGTGAGCGCACGGCGTCGCGCAGCGTCTCCTGCGTTCGCGACGCCCACTCGGCGTCCGGCACGCCGCGCTCCTCGCTGAAGCGCAGGCCCCAGTAGGGCGCGACGGAGACGGCCCCCTTCTCCGCCACCAGCCGGTGGCCGGGTGGCAGACGACGGATGTCCTTGAAGATGGACATCGGCGCGGGCACGCACAGGAGCGCCAGGTAGGCGTCCAGGGACTGGGGGTCTATCTGGCGCGTCACCCACGGCAGGGGCAGGAGCGCCTTGGCCTCGGAGGCGAAGCCCAGCGAGCCGGGGCCTTGCGTGTAGTACAGGGGCTTGATGCCGAGCCGGTCCACGGCCAGAAGGAGCCGCTGCCGCCGCGCGTCCCACAGCGCGAAGGCGAACATACCGCGCAGTCGTTCCAGGCAGGCGTCGCCGTGCTCCTCGTAGAGGTGGAGGATGACCTCCGTGTCCGCGCGGGAGCGGAACGGATGGCGCGGCTCCAGCTCCTTGCGCAGCTCCGGGTAGTTGTAGATCTCGCCGTTGTAGGCCACCCACAGGCTGCCGTCCTCGTTGGCCATGGGCTGGCGTCCGGCGGGCGACAGGTCGAGGATGGCGAGGCGGCGGAACGCGAGGCCGATGGGGCCGTCCGCGTGCATGCCCTCGTCGTCCGGGCCGCGATGGCGCAGCGTCGCCCGCATCGCGCCGAGGAGGGCGCGGTCCACGGGCTGGCCGTGGCGCAGGTTATAGACGCCGCAGACGCCGCACACTGCTATTCTACGGTCTTGATGTACGTCAGGAGCCAGCCGTTGGCGAAACTATAGGGAAGGCTATCGGCAAGCCTCGCATCCCAAGCACGCAGGCGCATACTCTTGCCAAAAACAGTGTCCCAGGGCATGAAGCCTTTGAGGAAGCTGGTGCTACCTACGCTGATAACGCGCAGTCCTGCATCTGCTCCAAGTCTCCTGAGTCGCTTCACGGTGAACGCCTGCACGTGAGGATAAAGCTTCATAAGGCGGCGCTCACGTTCATTCTGGCCCAGAATCCGGGCGGCGATGAGTGCGCGGCGTATGGGGTTCAGGATGTGGCTGGTCGTGAAGCTCACCCTCACTGACTTCCATGTGCGATCAAGGATCTCCGTTGCACCGTAGCCGTTGGGTGTGGTGACGAGCAAAAGTCCTCCGGGGCGCAGGTGGTCGGAGAGCAGCGCCATGAGGCGCTCTATCTCCGTAATGTGCTCTATGAGTTCCGAGGCGATGATGATGTCATAGACTTCGCGCGGGTCCACGTCCCACAAGGTCTTGCAAACGAACGTGGCGTTCCGTGGCGCATCCTTTCTCGCCAGAGTGATGTTTGCTTCATCAATGTCAAGCCCCAGAACGTCCGCCTGCGGAAAACGTGCCGCCAGAGGTCGCGCGAAAATGCCGTCGCCGCAGCCTATGTCCAGGACGCGAATCCTCTCGCCGGGACGCGTCGTGAGGTATGCGCTGATGAAGGGCTCGAAGAAACTGAGGCGCTTCTCGAAAAAAGAGAGGCCACCGTGGGGGGCGCGGAATCGGATTTCATGCTTGCCAGTGAACAACTCGGGTATCTTCATCAGCCCTCCTACGTCGTTATTTGGCTAGAGGATGCCACTTCTTCAACGGTCTTCAAGACCTCGCGGCGTCGCTTTTCCAGCGGGAAGCAGTCCACGATGCGCTGTCGGGCGCGTGGCCCCAACTCCGGACGCTTCAATGCCTCGCTAATACCGCGTGCCAGGGCTTCGGGAGTGCGTTCTTGGACATAGACGCCGCAGTCGCCGACGACCTCTGGCAGGGCAGCCGAGCGCGTCACCACGGGCACGCATTCGCACAGCATTGCCTCGGCGAGGGAGCACGCGAACGCCTCGTGGCGGGATGCCTGCACGTAAGCGGCGGAGCGTCTGTATATGCTCAAGATATCTTGACTGCTGACTTCGCCCAGGAAGGTCACGTTGGGCGGAGCGAGAGCGCGGAGAGAGGCGATGCTGGAGTCCCACCATCCGCCCACGACTCGGAACTGGACATTGGGCAGGTAACGCGCAGACTGGACGAAAAGCGGGAGGCCCTTTCGCTCGTTGTAGAAGTGAGAGATGGTGCCCACCGTCAGGACGGAGCGCTCTTTCGATACGTCCCGAGAAGGCGTGAAGCTGTCCACTTCAAATCCATGGTAGATGCAGCGGACGGGGCTGATATTCGGGATATTGGCTCGTGCCTCTTGAGTATTGAAGTCCGAGACGGTGAGCGTCATATCACAGTGGGAGAAAACGTACTGGGGGCACCAGCGCTTGTACCAGAGGTATGGCATGCCGTCAGGCGGCTGCCCCACGTCCCATCCGCCCGCCACCACCACCGTGCGCTTGCGCAGCATCCGGGCGAAGGCCACGGTGAAGAACGCGTGCAATGAACCGAACCACGCAAAGGCCACGTCGCACCAGGCGACGCCTCTCCGCAGGGGATAGATATCCCTCAATCCGCGAAAATGGCACTCTCGAACGTCATAAACGCCCTGGAGGATCAGGAGGTCCCGCTGGACGTACGACCATGGGTGTTGATGAACGAAAAGGACTTTGAGCTTGTGGCTCACGGGGCGCCTTTGCCCATCGCGAAGGCGAGCGTTCGCCGGACGACGTTGACCGCCCACCGCGCGGGGTAGAACAGAGTGTCGTTCAGGATGACGTGATGCGTCAGGAAGCGCGAGCTACTCACCAGGTCCAGGAGGCGCATGGCCCAGTCCATCTCGGCGGGGCGCAGTCGGCGCACGGGTAAACTGACCGGGCTCGTCACCTCAATGTCCTTTTCGTCCAGGTGGCCGACGCCCTCGCGCGCCGCGAGCATGGCTACTTCGGAGCGATAGGGGTCCAGCCCGCCTAGGCGCATGGCGGTAGCGTCCAGCGCCACGGGGTCCGTGCTGGCCAGCAGCAGGTCGAGGCGCACCATCTGGCCGTTGCTGGGCCCTCGGCCCTCCATCGCCTCGACTGCGTCCATGAGGCAGATCTGCGGCCTCTTGAGCTTATGCACGTCCACCAGCAGCCGCGACAGGTGCTTGTGCAGGATGATGCGGTCGTGCTGGGGCAGGCAGCCCCACTGGTTCTTGAGCGCGCCCGTGAGGACGCTGCGCGGGTGCGTCTTCATGATGGGGAGTGTGATGAAGACGTCCGCGGAGAGGAGCGTGCGCGGAAGGTACCACGTGCCCAGGGTCTTGTTGGGCAGGGCGACATGCTCGTCGCGGGAGAAGTTGACCAGCTTCACGCCCAGGCGCTCCGCCATGCGGTCAGCGCCCATGGCGCGGAAGGCATCGTCCGCGGTGTCGCGCATCCCATCGGACTCGCCGATGACGATGCGGTCGGTGCGCTTCAGCAGGCGCCGGCACACCGCCTCCACGGCGGCCAGCGACGTGTTGCAGTACAGACGCTCGGGGTCGGCGCAGCCGAAGTTCGGCTTGATGACGACCAGCGCCCCCGGGTGGACGATCTGGTCCACGTTGCATCGGTCGAGCAGGTCGTCCACGACCTGTTGCAGGTCGTGGCCCTTTATGGATGAGATGAAGACTTTACTGAGTTCCACGGTCTCTCCCCTGGACGCGCGCCACGCCCGGCCGGGCGCTCGTCTTATCCGTCAAGGCGTCAACGATGCGACGCGCGGCTCTGCGCTCTTGATGCGCACAAACGCACTGTTTCTCTGAAGTCTGGTGTTATTATACTAGAGGCGTGGTAACGAGGGAAGGAACGTTCCTTCAGTTTCCCCGCCGTTACACTGAGAATGAGGCGAATCGCAGGATGGTTGCCGACTTTGTCTTTTTCCTGTCCGCTGACTGGGAGCGGTTTCACCGGCCAGGCATGATTCTTGCGCTGGCTTCTGAGATTGGACGGCATGGCGGGAAAGTCCTCTGTGTCAACAGGCCAGTGTGTCCTTTTACATCTCCCTTCCGACACTTTGAAAAGTGGCGCCGGTGGATAACCCGTCGGCAACATGTGGAGCGCGTAACTGACAACCTGTATGTGTACACGCCGATCGTGGCCCTTCACGAAGTCCTTGCGCGTCGCGTGGGGCCTCTGCTTGCTTTAGACCAATGGCTCCTCCGTGCGCAGATCAAGAAGACGATGCGGGCGCTGGGCTTTTCCAACCCTTCCCTGGTGGCCTGGATATATCATCCGTATCAACTGCACTATGTGCGCATGTTGCACGAGGCTCTCACAGTTTACGAGTGTTACGACGAGCATTCGCTGGCTGACGGCGTGGGAGTCCGGGAGCGTCAGTTTGTAACGGAACTGGAGGAGGAGCTTTTCGCCCGCTGCGACCTGTCTTTCACCACCTCTCGGCGGCTGCGGGACGCAAAGGCGCATCTCACGCGCGAGATGTATGTGTTCAACAATGCCGCCGACATCGAGTATTTTGGCCGCGCGCAAGACCCGGCCCAGCCGATAGCGCTGGAGCTTCGGAACCGGCCGCACCCCGTCATAGGCTATCTGGGATTTCACTTGGACCGAGCCGACTTGGCGCTCATCAGGCATATCGCCTTGGCGCGGCCTCACTGGACGCTGGTGCTGACGGGGGTGCCTCGTTTGTGGGAGACGCCCAGTACGTCGCTCTTTCATGAGCTGTCAACGCTGCCGAACGTGTTGTTGAAGGGATGGATTGATTGGGACGAGCTACCATCGTGGTTTAAGGGCTTCGACATCGGCATTATTCCGTACAAGAAGTCGGGCTTTCACCACTACGTTAATCCGAATAAGCTGCACGAGTACACGGCCATGGGCAAACCCGTCGTTTCGACCAGCTTCCCGGATGTGGAGAGCCATAAGGACATCATTTGGATTGCGAAGGACTATGATGACTTTGTACGAAGCGTCGAGGATGCGTATGCGACTGACAGCCTGGAGAGAATCAGCCGCCGGCTGGAAGTGGCGCAGAAGAACTCGTGGGCCGTTCGGGTCCGGGGAATGCTGGACATCATCCAGTCTAAGTTTGAATCTGAGGGCTGATACGGCCCTTGGCTAAATTGTTGGAGTACCTGGCACGGCCATATTGTGATGGCTCTGGACCAGAGGATTATTTACTCACCCGTCGGGATTGGGCACGAAGTTATTTTGTTGCTACTATCAGCAGCACGCCGCCGTCGCTGGAAGTTCCAGCCATCTCCCTTCCCAGCAGAGGGCGAAAGCATCTTCTCAAGGCGGAGATGGTCAGGCCTCTGGGCCAGGTAATGCCCAATTTGTCGCTCAGATAAAATAGCACACGGACGCCGCGTCCGAACGTAACCTTTCCAAGACCGGCCTCGTCGGCAAATCGCAGCAGGTCCCATGTCGCTACCGCCCGACTGGATAACAAATACTCGTAAGAGAACTCCGAGAATCCCGCCGTCGCCAATTTCGCTCTCCATTCATCCGCGCTCAGCAGGTTGTAATGAGCCAGCCTTCGGTTTACCGCGTCTGCGTATCGCCTTGCCCATGCGGGAAGGCCACAGCGAGCAAAGATGCGACTGAAGAACAAGTGCTGTCCGAGCGTCGTTGTGGGAACTGTCAAGACAAGCCTTCCTCCAGGCTTCAGAACGCGCCAGGTTTCCGCAATGACCTCTGAAAGAGGGGGCATGTGTTCCACAGACGAGTTACCCAGCACGGTGGAGAAACTCTCGTTCTTGAAAGGGAGATGGCTCGCGTCAGCGCATATTGTCAGGCGATAGGCATGTAGTGCAGAGGCCTTCGGTAGGGAAGGCCATTCGAGATCAAGTCCAACGTCCAGGGGTCGTTCCAACGAATAGGAACGGTTACTAGTGGCTATTCCACCGTGATAGACTCGAAAATCGTCGAAGTCGCGTTCAATGGAGTTGGCAGTCAGTAACACCGCGAATATCCCGTCACCGCAGCCGATATCCAGCACGGGGGGTGTTAGAGCTATACGAGCTAGGGCCATTGCCTCAACCCCTCGCCACAAGGCATGCCATGGGTAGTGGTAGTAGACCTGCAGAGCCCGGTAAAAGAACGCAGAGTTCGTGGGCGCTTTCCCCTCGTGGGCAAGACGCGTGGGTTCGTGCCTCATACTGTGGTGACCTCCTGGTACGCTCGGCGAGCGCCTACGGCACATCATACACCCACAGGGCCGGTCCGGGCTGCAAAGGTCCCGGCACAAACAGCTTCAGCAGCCTCGCGTCCTGCTGTAGCGAGCGGTACAGGACATCCGCCTGCGGGTCCCACTGGTATGCTCTGCCGGTAACGATGGAGTTGAGGATGTCGCTGCTCAGGACGACGTACTGAAAACCCTCCTCGCGAAGCTGGGGCGCCGTCCGGTGGAACATGTCCCCCTGGATGGGGTAGAGGTCATAGCCGCCGTTCCCCGTTGTCTGGAGCAGCGTTTCCCAGTAGCGCACCTTCCCCGGCTCGTCGCGCCGCGCCTCCTGAATGCGGCGCTCGACGCCCGCGCGGCTGTAGCGCAGCGGTGGACTGACGGTGAAGAAGTCCCTCCCTCCATCCATCAGGACCTTCGCCCCCGGCGGAATGTTTGCCTCAAACCATGCCTTCGCCTCGGTCCGTGTGTCTGTTCGTGTCAACGAATAGTCGGACCGCGCGACCTGCACGAGAGGCTGAGCTACGAGGGCAACGATACCTGCTCCCACGACGGCGTAGCGCAGGCTCCGCGTCAGGCGCAGCTTGCTGAGCACGTCGGCCGTCGCTCTTGCAGCGAATATGGTCAAAAAAGGGAGCAGCGGCAGCACATATTGGAGCAACAGGGTCCTGGCCAGAGCGATGGAGAGGCAGACGGGGAGCAGCCCGGCGAGCAGGACGATGTCGGCAGCAGACCTGCGGTAAAGGGCGTACGCGACGCCAACGAGCGACACGACGGTCAGCGTCAAGCCGAGGGCTTGGGGCAGCGCGTCCGTAAGGACGTAGAGGCCGACAGCAACAGGAGGCGCCGCCCACGGCTGTCCGGTGTACACGTAGGAGGTGATATAAGACAGGTCCCTTTTGAACTCAGGGAAGCTGAGCACGCTGAACGGCGTCGCAACGACAAACGCCAAGACGGCAGCTACAGCCGCTAATCCAATCCAGGGGTGGAGGAGGCTCCTCCAAGGGAACTTTCCCTTGGAGCGGGCCCAGTGCGCTGCGAGGAGCGCCGGAGACGCGATGGCACCGCTGTACTTGAGGGACGTGGCGAGACCCAGGAAGACCCCTGCCAGCAGGTAGTAGCGTAGCTGGCCGCGTTCCCATGTCAGGTGGCAGGCCAGGAGGAAGAGTTGGACGCCGAGCACCATGGGCACGTCGGCCAGCGCTGACTTCGACCACGCCACGTGAAGCGGGGCGACCGCCAGGAAGAGGGCCGCGGCCAGGCCGACGCCGTGGCTTCCGAAGAACCGTCGCGCAATCCAGTAGTTCAGGTACACGCTGGCGGTCCCCGCCATCGCCACCAGCCCCCTGGTCAGGATGACCAGTGCGCTGGGGTCTGCGACGACGTGTTGCGCAAAATCCTGGACTGAGTGAAAGGCCCCGAGCGCCGTCCCGGCGACGTAGTAAGCGCCGAAAAGGGCGAAGGCGGCATACATGAGCGGTGAGGCGGGCCAGTGGAAGAAGTGCGGGTTCAGGTCGCCGGCGCCCATGCCCAAGGCGCGGAAGATGATCTGAGTCTCGTCGGCATTGTAAAGGTAGGGCAGGCCATAGGTCAAGCCGTAGAGCCGGACTGCCATTCCGAGCGCCAGGACTGCGCCCATCGCAGCGTAAACTAGGTGGGAGGGCGAGCGGGTCATCGGCGAGCGCGCCGGGCCTTCAGCCCTGGGCAAGGCTCGGCGCTCGCCATCGCCGGTACCATGCCCTGATTTGGACGACCGTGGTGAAGGCGGCCAGTATCTCTCTGAGGTTCGTCTTGGATGTGCCCACGCGCCGGTCCACGAAGACAATGGGTATCTCCGCCATGCGCACCTTCTGTTGCCCGAGCTGGTAAGCGACTTCGCTGAGGACGGCGTATCCTCGGGAGCGCACGGCGGAGTAGTCAATGCGCTGGAGGGCGTGCCTGGTATAGCAGCGGTAGCCGCCGGTGTAGTCGCTGATGGGCACGCCAAGCACAAGGCGCGCAAACCGATTGGCCAGTCTGCTGAAGACACGGCGCGGCAGGGGCCAGTTGAGTATGTGGCTTCCTCTGGTGTATCGGGACCCCACGACCATGTCGTACCCCTGCGTGGCCCGCTCCACCAGCCGGGGGATGTCAGCAGGATCATGGGAGAAGTCCGCGTCCATCTCTACCACCATGTCCGCGCCCAGGCGCAGGGCGTGCTGGAAGCCCTCCAGGCACGCGGAGCCGCGGCCCCCTTTGCCTGCGCGGCGGATGAGCACCAGACGGGGGTTGGCCTCAGCCAGCCGCAGAACAATTTCCGATGTGCCGTCAGGAGAGTTGTCGTCAACGACAATGACGCGTGGGCTATGGGGCAAGCCGAGGACGTACTCTACGAGGCGCGTGATGTTTTCTCGCTCATTGTAGCTGGGGATGACGACGACCAGGTTCATCAAACATCAGTGGGACGGTCGCGAAGCTGCGCGCGGTCCCATCTCGTGCTTGAGGTCGGCCAAGTCGGCCTCCACCATCATGCGCACCAGGTCAGGAAACTGGACGCTTGGCTCCCATCCCAGGATACGCTTGGCCTTGCTGGAGTCGCCGCAGAGGGTGTCCACTTCCGAGGGACGCGTGAACTCCTGATCCTGAACAACATACTCCCGCCAGTCCAGCCCCAGATGTCGGAAGGCGGCGTTGCAGAAGTCGCGCACGGTGTGGCTCTCGCCGGTGCCGATTACGTAGTCGTCTGGCTGAGGCTGCTGGAGCATGAGGTGCATGGCTCTGACGTAGTCGCCGGCGAATCCCCAGTCCCGGCGGGCGTCCAGGTTGCCCAGCCTGAGCTTTTTCTCCAGCCCCAGCTTGATGCGAGCTGCGGCGCGGGATATCTTTCGCGTCACGAAGTCCAGGCCGCGGCGCGGCGACTCGTGGTTAAACAGGATGCCGTTGCAGGCGAAGACACCGTAAGCCTCGCGGTAGTTGAGGGTGATGTAATAGCCGTATACCTTGGCGACGCCATAGGGGCTGCGTGGGTGAAATGGAGTAGCTTCGTTTTGGGGAGATGTCTTGGCGGCGCCGAACATCTCGCTGCTGGAGGCCTGGTAGAACCGGATTTTCGAATTCACGATACGGATAGCTTCCAGCATGCGCGTGACGCCCAGGCCCGTGACCTCACCGGTGAGCTCTGGTTGCTTGAACGAGAGCGGCACAAAGCTGATGGCGCCCAGGTTGTAGACCTCGTCCGGCTGAGTCTTGCTGATGGCGGCGATGAGGGATCCCTGGTCCAGGAGATCTCCCTCAATGATATGGGCCTGTGGGATGGCCTGTTCGACGGTGGCCCGGCGGGGGTTGTTCTGGCCCCGGATCATGCCGAACACGTCGTATCCCTGGCTCAAGAGGTACTCAGCCAAGTAGATGCCGTCCTGCCCTGTGATACCGGTGACAAGGGCCTTTTTCATCGCGTGCCGTTTCCTCTCATGCGGGTGTGGTCTAGGAACGCGCTGGTTGGCGCGTCCGCGCTACCTGGTCCATGAACTGGGACATGTATCGGACAAAGGCGCCGCGCCGCTCCGGGTTGACGCCGTGATTGAGGCCGACGCACAGCCCGCGCCGCATGATGGCTCGCGAGACGGGTAAGTCACCCACTTTACGGTGGTTGATCATGCGCATCACGGGCTGCTCCTCGATGTTTCCCGCCAAGATAGGGCGCGTCTCCACACCCTTGCTCTCGAGGTGTTTGACCAACTCCGCGCGGGTGAAAGGAGCGTTAGGCTTGATCATCATGGGATAAAGGAACCACACATGCCGCGAGCCTTCCGGCGCCCGCGCCAGCGCTAAGTAATCCGAGTAGGCGGCGAGTTCCTTGTTCCAGTAGTCCGCCACGTCCGTCCGGTACCGGATGTAGCCTTCCAGCCGATTGATCTGGTGGATGCCGAACCCGCCCTGGATCTCCGTGGGGCGGAAGTTGTAGCCGGTGTTGACGAACAGGAAGCGCGGGTCAATATCCGGGTACTGCCGCGCCAGAGCGTCCTTCTGGCTGGACTCGCGGATCCATCCGAAGGCGCGCATCTCCCGAAGCAGCTCGGCATAGTCGTCCCTGTTCGTCACGATCATCCCACCCTCGATGGTGCTGATGTGGTGGGAGAAGAAGAAGCTGAACGTCCCGATGTCCCCTATGCCGCCGACCCTGGCGCTCCGGTGCTCCGCGCCGTGGGCCTCGCAGCAGTCCTCAATGACCAGCAGGTTGTGCTTCCGGGCGATGGCCATGATGGCGGTCATGTCACAGGGGTTGCCCAGCAGATGGACGAGCATGATGGCGCGGGTCCGCGGCGTGATGGCTTTCTCTATTTCGCCGGGGTCAATGTCGTATGTGTCAATACCCACGTCCATCAGCACGGGCACGGCCCCGCACTGGACGATGGGGAAAATGGTGGTGGCCCACGTCACCGCCGGTGTGATAACCTCGTCCCCTGGCCGGAGGGCGCCCTTGATGGTGGGGTTCGTGACCACGGAGACGGCCAGCAGATTGGCGCTGGAGCCGGAGTTGACCATGACGGCGTGCTTGACTCCCACGTATTGAGCGAACAGGGACTCGAACTGCTTCACCTTGGAACCCATGGTCACACGTGTGCTCAACAGCGAGTCCACAGCTTCCCATACTTCCTCCCATCCGTAGGTGGGTATGCTGAGGGGCATGGAAGTCTTGCCCTCCTGGAAGGCATCGTGAGGAAGGGAAGCGAAGTGCTTTTGGATTTGGGCCTTCAGTTGCTCCAGGTCAGCGGTATTGGACATATTCAGATCTCCGTGGAAGTCTCAGAACTCTTTCGTGTGTCTGCGCGAAATAGCAGGATTTCTCTCGACTGATGTGCCAAACACAATCTAAACGCGAGGAGGCAGCAGGATCGCGGACTCGGCGCGCAACTGTTTCTCAGCATAGTGGGCCGCTGTTACCCTGTCAAGAGACGGCTTTCGACACAAGCTCAAGGCAACGTCCGGCGGATGCCTAGAGGCGCTCCTTCAGGAC
>JAUSIH010000008.1 GCA_030648205.1 Dehalococcoidia bacterium
ATCAGTTAGGTCGTCGTCATTCCGGCGAAAGCCGGAATCCATCAGAGCGTCTCCCCCACGCACGTCTCTGGACACCGGCCTTCGCCGGTGTGACGGGTAGAGTCCCATTCCCTACCACGGCAAACTGATACACTACCCAGCAACACGGCGCGTTGACA
Organism: Dehalococcoidia bacterium; assembly: GCA_030648205.1. Taxonomy (NCBI): domain Bacteria; kingdom Bacillati; phylum Chloroflexota; class Dehalococcoidia; species Dehalococcoidia bacterium. The sequence continues at coordinate 159 of JAUSIH010000008.1, forward strand.
TATCCTAACGATTTCGGTAAACTTATCCATTGGAGTCGGATACCACGCTCGTCGTCAGGCCCGCACCCATCCTCCGCCGGCGCGCAGGCGTGGCCCCCCAGTCTCAACCGAGGGAGGTACCCATGCCCAGCCAGACCAAGAAAGAGTGGCGGGACAAGGTCCTGGACCCCGGCCTGAAGCGCAACCCCGAGCGCGAGCAGCAGTTTCAGACCCTCTCCGGTACACCGGTGGACGCCCTCTACACGCCGGAGGACCTGCCGAATTTCGACTATGGCCGCGACCTGGGTTACCCCGGCGAGTACCCCTTCACCCGCGGCGTCCAGTCCAACATGTACCGGGGCCGCCTGTGGACCATGCGCCAGTACAGTGGCTATGCCTCGCCGGAGGAGTCCAATCGCCGGTACAAGTACCTCCTGGACCACGGGCAGACCGGCCTCTCCGTCGCGTTCGACCTGCCCACCCAGATAGGGTACGACTCCGACCACGCGATGGCGCGCGGCGAGGTAGGCAAGGTGGGCGTCCCCATCTGCCACATTAAGGACATGGAGATCCTCTTCGACGCCATCCCTCTCCAGAACGTCACCACGTCCATGACCATCAACGCCACGGCCCCCATCCTGCTGGCCTTCTACGTGGCCGTGGCCAAGAAGCAGGGCGCCGACCTGGCGAAGCTGGGCGGCACCATCCAGAACGACATCCTGAAGGAGTACGTCGCGCGGGGCACATACATCTTCCCGCCCCGGCCCTCCATGCGCCTTATCACGGACGTCTTCGCCTGGTGCAGCAAGGACCTCCCCTCATGGAACACTATCAGCATCAGCGGCTACCACATGCGGGAGGCGGGCTGCACCGCCGCGCAGGAGCTTGCCTTCACCTTCGCCCACGCCATCTCCTACGTGCAGGCGGCGCTGGACGCCGGCCTGAACATTGACGATTTCGCCCCACGGCTCAGCTTCTTCTTTGTCTGTCACAACGACCTGTTCGAGGAGGTCGCCAAGTTCCGCGCGGCGCGGCGCATCTGGGCCAAGATCATGCGGGAGCGATTCAAGGCAAAGAACTCGCGGTGCTGGATGCTGCGCTACCATGTCCAGACCGCCGGAGTCTCCCTCACCGCCCAGCAGCCGGACAACAACGTCGTCCGCGCCACCGTCCAGAGCCTGGCCGCCATCCTGGGCGGCGCGCAGTCCCTGCACACCTGCTCCAAGGACGAGGCGCTGGCCCTGCCCACAGAGGAAGCGGTCCAGCTCAGCCTGCGCACCCAGCAGATACTGGCGCATGAAAGCGGCGTCACGGAGACGGTGGACCCGCTGGGCGGCTCCTATTACGTGGAGCACCTGACGAACACTCTGGAAGAAGAGGCCTTCCGCTACATCAAGAAGATCGAGAGCCTGGGCGGGGGCGTCCGCGCCATCGAGATGGGCTACACGCAGAAGGAGATACAGGACGCCGCCTACAAGTTCCAGCGGGACGTGGAGAGCGGCAAGCGCGTCATTGTGGGCGTCAACAAGTTCACCAGCCAGCAGCCGCCCATCAAGGGCCTCTTCCGCATTGACCCCGAGGCCACGCGGCGGCAGGTCGAGCGTCTCCAGGATGTCCGCCGCACCCGCAACCAGGCCAAAGCCAAGCAGGCGCTGGCGGACCTGGACAGGGCGGCCCGTGGCACGGACAACACCATGCCGGCCTTCCTGGAGTGCGTGGAGAGCCACGCCACCATCGGCGAGATATGCGACGTGCTGCGGAATGTCTGGGGCGAGTACAAGGAGCAGGTGGTCGTCTAGGCCGCCGCTTCTCCTATCATCCTGTTCCGCATTGTCATCCTGAGCGCGGCGAAGGACCTCCCTCAGGGCCAAAAGAGATTCCGAGTCCTTCCACGGAAGGACTCGGAATGACAGGGTATAGCGCGACTCGCAACTGTAGTACCATAGACTGTGACGGCTAATCACCCTGGAAGCGGGCCTCGGACAGCCCTTGGGAGGGCGAACGGGTCCTCTTGTGGGGACACAGGGGATGTATATGGACTTTCTGCCGACGGAAGAGGACCAGCTTCTCCGCAACGCGGTGCGAGACTTCGCCACGCGTGAGCTTGAGCCGCGCGCCCGTGAGTACGACGAGCGCGAGGAGTTCCCCTGGGACAACGTCCGTAAGATGGCCGAAATGGGACTGACGGGCATCGGCATCCCCCAGAGCTACGGGGGCGCCGGCGGCGGGTACACCCAGCTCGCCATCGCCGCGGAAGAGATAGCCCGCGCGGACGCCGCCACCAGCACCATTCTCATCGTGACCGCATCTCTCTGTAACCAGCCCATCTTCAAGTTCGGGATGGAGGAGCAGAAACACCGCTTCACCGTGCCCCTGGCGAAAGGCTCAAAGCTCGGCGCCTTCGCCCTGACGGAGCCGAACGCCGGCTCGGACGCCGTCGGTCTCCAGACGACGGCGGTCAAGGACAAGGGAGCCTACGTCCTGAACGGCAGCAAGATATTCATCAGCAACGGCGACGTGGCCGACTGCTCCGTGGTCTTCGCCTCTCAGGACAAGAGCAGCCGCGCCAGGGGCATCACGGCTTTCATCGTGGAGAAGGGCATGCCCGGATTCAGCGCGCGCAAGCAGCATGGCAAGCTGGGCATCCGCGCCGCCTCCACCGCCGAGCTGTTCTTCGAGGACTGTCGCGTGCCCGCCGAGAACCGTCTGGGCGACGAGGGTTACGGATTCAAAATCGCGATGCAGACTATTGACGGCTCACGCATAGCCATCGCGGCCCAGGCCGTGGGCGTGGCGCAGGCGTGCTTCGAGGCGTCCATCCGACACGCCAAAGGCCGCCTGCAGTTCGGCAAGCCCATCGCCGACCTGCAGGCCATCCAGTGGATGCTCGCGGACATGGCCACCGAGATTGACGCGGCGCGCCTCCTGACCCTGCGGGCGGCCAACCTGAAAGACCGGAGCCTGCCCTACGCGCAGGCGTCGGCCATGGCGAAGCTCTTCGCCGCGGAGACGGCCATGAAGTGCGCCACCAACGGCCTCCAGATACACGGCGGCTACGGCTACTTCAAGGAAAGCCCCATTGAGCGGTACTTCCGGGACGCCAAGATCACGCAGATATACGAAGGCACATCTGAAATCCAGCGGCTGGTCATCGCCCGGCACGCGCTGGGACTGGCCAAGAACTAGGGGGACGCATGAAGGTCAAGAAGCTGCACCACGTAGCCGTGGCCGTGAGCAATATCGAGGCGGCCCTGGACGACTTCGCCCAGATCCTGGGCATGCCGCGCGCGCCCATCCAGGAGGTCACGTCGCAGGCGGTGAAGGGCTGCCTCATCCCCATCGGCGACACCGAGATCGAACTGATCCAGCCCACGGACCCGAGCAGCGGCGTCTCCAAGTTCCTGGAGAAGCGCGGCGAGGCGCTCCACCACATCTGCTTCCAGGTGGGTGACGTCAACGAGACGCTCAAGGAGCTGGAAGGCAAGGGCATGTCCCTCATTGACAAGCAGGCGCGTCCGGGGCTGGCCGGCATGGTGGGCTTCGTCCACCCGCGCTCCACGCAGGGAACGCTCGTGGAGCTGTGCCACCCCGTGCCCGGGAAGGGGCACTAGCAAAGGGACGGGTAGAGAGGGGCTTTGCCCCTCTCCGGGGGTCTGGGGGTGTCCCCCAGACATAACTCTCCCCCTTCCTGGCAGGAAGGGGGACACAGGGGGATGGCGCATCCCCCTCAACAGGACAGACATAGCAGGGGGTGACCCGTGACCGCTACGAAAACGCCGACCAGGACATCCAGAGACATCATCCGCGTCATCGTCGCCAAGCCCGGCCTGGACGGCCACGACCGCGGCGCCAAAGTCGTCGCCCGCGCTCTGCGGGACTCCGGCATGGAGGTCATCTACACCGGCATCCGGCAGACGCCGGAGATGATCGTGGAGTCCACCCTTCAAGAGGATGCGGACGTGGTGGGACTCTCCATCCTCTCGGGCGCGCACATGGACCTCTGCCCGCTTGTCCTCAAGCTCCTGAAGGACAAGGGCCTGGAGCATGTCATCGTCGTCGTGGGCGGGATTGTGCCGGACGACGACAAGCCGGCGCTGGCGAAGATGGGCATCACGGGCGTCTTTGGGCCGGGAACGACCACGTCCGAAATCGCCAGCTTCATCACCAAGGCCGTCGCCGAGCGCCGCCGCTAGCGGGCCGCGGGCCTAGCGCCCGGTGTACCGCGGAGGGCGCTTCTCGAAGAATGCCTGGATGCTCTCCTTGTGGTCCTCCGCCTGCGAAGCGATCCGCTGGACGTAGGACTCGTACTCGTACTGCGCGGGCAGGTCGTTGCTCAGGCCCCGGTACACCGCGCGCCGCGTCAGGTCGAGCGCCACCGCCGGCCCCGCAGCGATCTTTCGGGCCAGCGCCATCGTCTCTTCCATCAGCTTGCCAAGGGGCACCACGCGGCTGACCAGCCCTATCTCCTTCGCCCGCGCGGCGTCAATAATCTCCCCTGTGTACATCATCTCCAGAGCGTTGGAAATACCCACGAGCCGTGGCAGAAGCCAGGATGTGCCGCTGTCGGGGGGAATCGCCCTCCTGATGAAGAGCGACCCGAAGCTGGCCGTCTCAGCGGCGATGCGGATGTCGCAGGCGAGGGCTATGGACATGCCCGCGCCTACCGCCACGCCGTTCACCGCGGCGATGGTGGGCCGCGGCGATTGAGTAAGGGCCAGCACAAAGGACCCCCGCGACTCGTAGCGCTCCGACCGGAAGCGGGCCTCCTCCTTGCCCTGGAGGCGGTTCTGCAACCGGCTCACGTCCGCCCCCGCGCAGAAGGCCTTGCCCGCGCCCGTGACCACCAGCACGCGCACATCGTCGTCCTTCCGCACGCGCTCCAGCACGTCCATGATGCCGTCCACCATCTCCTGGTTGAAGGCGTTCGCCTTCTCCGGACGGTTGAGGGTGAGAACCCCCACAGCCTCCTGCTTCTCGTAGGCCAGCACGCTGGTCAGCATATGCGCTCCTCGTCTTGTCGCAACAAAGTGGACCTGAAGGGACTGTTGAAGCCGGGGCCATCATAGCGGCGCGCGTGCACGCTGTCAAAGGCGCTGCGCGGCCTGATTGGTCCCTACGCCCGCGAGTCCAGCCAGATGGTCACCGGCCCGTCGTTCACCAGCTCCACGCGCATGTGCGCCGCGAACCGGCCCGTCGCCACCGTCAGGCCGGAGGCGCGCAGAAGCTCCACGACGCGATTGTAGAGGGACTCGGCCAGGGCGGGCGGCGCGGCGTCCGTGAAGCTGGGGCGGCGGCCCTTGCGGGCGTCGGCGTAGAGGGTGAACTGGCTGACGACGAGGATGTCCGCGCGCGTGTCGAGCGCGGAGCGGTTGAACTTGCCGGCATCGTCGGCGAAGATGCGAAGCTGGAGGAGCTTATCGGCCAGGAGTCGAGCGTCCGCCTCCGTGTCGTCCCCGCCGACGCCCACGAAGACGACCAGGCCGGTCCCGATGCGTGCGACGACCTCTTCCCCCACAGTGACCGAGGCGCGGGTCACGCGCTGGAGGAGTGCCCGCACGGGCTAGCTCCCCCTGGCCTCTGAGGCGGTGGCGCTGGACGGCGCCTTGGTCTTGGCCGCGTCCGGCTTGCTTACGCTGGCGACGGCCTCCTTGGACTTCTCCTTTGACGTCTCCTTGGGCTTTTCCGCGGACTTCTCCGCGCCATTGGTGCCCGCGGGGGAATCGGACGGCTTGGACGCGGTGTCGCCTACAACGCTCTTGCGCCCATAGTCCGTGACATACCACCCCGAACCCTTGTAGACGACGGAGACGGCCTGGATGACGCGGCTCGCTTTGCCGTTGCACTCCGGGCAGACGCCGATAGGCTCCTCGTCGAAGCCCTGGCGCCGTTCGAAGTGGCTATGGCACTTGGCGCATTCGTATTCGTAGATGGGCATGTTTCCGCACGACCTCGCTGCTCCGAGCAGCCAGCCGCCAACTACACATAATAGGCGGTCGTAATAGATTATTTTAGCAGTCGCGTGTAGCGACTGTCAACTATCGCGGCGCTATCTGCAGGAACTCTGTCGGGCAAGCACACAGGGGGCGTACTCGACTGGGGAGAGGATACTCCCCTGTGTATTATTGACTGGTCTTGCGAGTAGCTGCCTCAGGGTTTCCCGTACGCGTACAGCTTTCCTTGCCTGGTGCCGGCAAACACCATTCCGTTGGCGGGGACAACATACGTGATGGCATTAGTTTCGCCGACCATCTGGGTACTCGAAGCGAGTCTTCCAGAGGAGGCTTCATAGGCATGAAGCCCGGCTGGCCCTGATCCCACCCAGAGATACCCGTTGGCATACGCGAATGAGGAGACAGTGACTCGGCGGTCGTTGAACGGAGGGGTTAGGGCTTCCCATTTTTTCGACATGGTTGGACCGATGTTTATAGCTACGATGGAGTCTGAAATCAGGCCTTTGACTTGTCCGTAGTATATTCCGGCTGCCACGGTCTCTACATTGCGCGAGAATTGCATTCCGACGGGCAATCTAAAATACATGGTCCCGGAGTCCGTTGCCAACACATCTGCAATCTGCCTGCTGCCGAGCAGCAGTAATCTAGACGCATCAACGGCCAAAGCGGGGCTTGCCACGGAGTCCACCTTGACTCGCCATAGTTGCTTTTGCGTGGCGATGTCCAGCGTCTCAGCAACACCCACGGTGTTATAGAGATACAAGACATCTCTGGTTGCGGCGGCTGCGGCAAAGCTTCCCACCTCTGTCGAGTATTCCCAAAGAGCTTTCCCCGCGACAGCGTCAACGGCCATGACCTTTCCGTACGTCTCAACGAACAGCACGTCCCCGTTGGAGATCATGAATTGTCCTGAATATCCCCTTGTGTCGAACGCCCAAAGCTGCTGTGGTTGGACTGAAGACAAAGCTCGAATTGAATATGTGGGCTGCGTTCCGGAGGAGACGTCGGTTTCGGAGCAGTACAAGTAAAGAGTCTGTCGTAGCGCAACCACCTTGGGCGCCAGAGAGCAGCGTGTGGGATACTCCCAGCGCAATTGGCCAGTCACGGCATCATACGCCTTTATCGTTACTGCGGGCGATGTGCAGGTACCTTTGTCATCCGTGGGAAGAGCAAGGGCGTAGATGGTGCCGCCGTCCACCAGGGGGGCTTGCGTCAAGCACTTACCAACGTTGACAGACCACTTGAAGTTGACGGAGGGTTGCAGAGTTTTCTCATCTCTGTTCGCTTGAGTGTTTGTCGCATCGCCACGCTCGTGTGACCATGAGGCCAGCGCGGGAATCTGGGGCGTGGGGGTTGGGATGGGAATGCGCGTCGGCGTTGGCGTGATCATTGGTATGGGGGTCGGGGTCGGCGCGCGTCCGGGCGATGCTCGGGCAAACCGGCCGAGCTCAAGGCTGGGGAGAGTTGTCTCGATAGTCGCAAGATGGATTCCCAGACGGAATCCCTGAGTATCTACCACGCTGAAGGCGATAAGGCCAATGAGGTTTCCGTACCGGTCCAGAACAGGTCCCCCGATGTTTCCACGACTGATGGACGCATCTGTCTGGATATACCTCGTGCCGCTCGTGACGCCAAGTCCGGTCACGATTCCGCGTATTACGCTTTTCCAGCCGGTGAAGGGTCCTTCAGGATATCCGAGGACTATCACGTCATCTCCGACGTGAATGTTGGCGGAGACGCCGAACGGTATGTGCGCCGGCAAATTCACCGGGACTTGGAGAAGCGCCAGGTCTGTGTACTCGTCCAGACCGATTACCTGTGCCCGGTAAGAGGAGCCGTCTTCCGTAATGATGGTGGGCGCATCGTCTCGGCCGACTAAATACGCGCTGGTCAAGACTTGATTGCCTCTCGTTGTAACGAAACCGGAGCCTGAGCCGGTGGCCGTGAAGACGTACACAACGGAGTGCGTCGCCTTCTGCACGACATCGCCTATGCTTGGTGTCGCTGTTGGCGAAGGCGTGAGAGTCGCTGTGGGCACCGGTAGCGGTGTGGCTGTGTTGGTAGGTGCAGGCGAGGGGACAAGAGTCGTTGTCGGGATCGGCGGCCTCGTGGGAGTGGGCAGGGGTGTTGAGGTGAGCGAGGGCATCGGAGTCAGCGAAGGGATTGCAGTTGGAGTCATCGTGGATGGAGGGGTAGGACTGGGTTCGACCGTGGACGTAGGCGTCCAAGTTGGGGTTGATACAGGCGATGGTGAAAGAGGAGGTGTTGGCGAGGGTGGAACGGGAACAGCGGTTTGGCAACTCGTGAGCAATGCCGCGACGAGCACAGAAGCCGGGACACATAGAGCGCAACGCATACCGTGTTCTCCCGGAGGAAAGTATGGTCAGAGACCACACGGTCAAGCGTAGTCTATAGCATGTGGTCTATTTTGTCACTCCCAGGAAGGCGGGCAGCCCTGTCAGGTCGGGCATCTCGCCGTCCGGCGCGGGCACGCCCTCGCGCAGCTTCTCGCCGCGCCGGTTCACCCACACGACGGCCAGGCCCGCCTTCCGCGCGCCGACAATATCGAAGTGCTGGCTGTCGCCCACGTAGAGCGTCGCGGCCTCGGACGAGCCCAGGGCATGCAGGGCGTAGTGGAAGATACGCGGGTCCGGCTTGTGCAGCCCCAGCGCACCGGACGCCACAATCTCGTCGAAGTAGCGCACGAGACCAATATCCGCCAAGAACTCACGCACGCGCCACGTGCGGTTGGTGAGCAGGCCCAGGCGCAGGCCCGCCGCCCGCAGCGCCATCAGCACGGCGGGGGCCTCCGGGTACGGGCGGAATATCTGTGGGCTGACGCTGCGGGCCAGGAAGCGCTCGACGATGGCGCGGGTCCTGTCTCCGGCGCCCGCCGCCATATAGACCTTTGTCTCCTCCTGGACGGCGCGCTTGTAGGAGACGTCGGCGGCCCCGCCTTGCGGGGGAGCGTCGGCGTGGCCCGACGACTGGTCCGTCCACGTGGCGAAGAGCGCCTTCAGCACGTCCCGGCGCGTCAGCGCCACGCCCGACTCGCGGGCGCAGGCCGCGTAGAGGTCCACGTAGTCCGGCGTCCCGGCGATGAGCGTGTCGTCCGCGTCAAAGAGGACGGCCGTGAATCGCGGCATGGCCTTGGGCACGCCTATGCGCGCGCCCGGAGCATTTGCTTGAGCGTGGAGCCTATCTCGGCGGGGCTGGGGATGATGGCGCAGCCCGCCTCCCGCAGTATGCGCTGCTTTTCGCTCGCAAGGCCGGAGACGCCCGTGATGATGGCGCCGGCGTGCCCCATGCGGCGTCCCGGCGGCGCGGATATGCCCGCGATGAACGCGACGACGGGCTTGGTCACGTGCGCCTTGATGAACTCCGCCGCGTCCTGCTCCTTGGTGCCCCCGATCTCCCCGATGAGCACAATCGCCTCGGTCTCCGGGTCGTCCTGTAACAGGCGCAGCATGTCCACGAACGACGTGCCGGTGATGGGGTCGCCGCCGATGCCCACACACGTGCTCTGGCCGAAGCCCAGCTCCGTGAGCTGCGCCACCGCCTCGTACGTCAGCGTGCCGCTCCGCGAGATGACTCCGATGGGGCCGGGCTTGTGGATGTCGCCGGGCATGATGCCCACCTTGGCCCGATGCCTGGGCGAGATGAGGCCCGGGCAATTAGGGCCGATGAGCCGCACGGGTCTGTCCTTGATGACCTGCCACACGCGGGTCATGTCAAGCACGGGGATGCCCTCCGTGATGCAGGCCACCAGCGGAATACCTGCGTCCACGGACTCAAGGATGGCGTCCGCGGCGAATGGCGGCGGGACGAAGATGAGGCTGACGTTGGCGCCCGTCTCGCGCACGGCCTGTTGGACGGAGTTGAAGATGGGGACCGTGTCCTCGAACCTGGCGCCGCCCTTGCCGGGCGTGACGCCCGCCACGAGATTGGTGCCGTACGCTTTGCAGCGCGTCGCGTGGAAGCTGCCCTCGCGGCCCGTGATGCCCTGGACGACGAGCCGGGTGTTGCTGTCAACAAGGATGCTCATTGTAACCTCTTGCTCTGATATGGAGACGAAGCGCGCTACCGCGCCGCCACCACTTTCTGCGCCGCTTCGTTCAGGTCGTTGGCGACGATGATGTTAAGGCCCGACTGGGCCAGGATTTTCTTGCCCTCTTCCGCGTTGGTGCCGAGCATCCGCACCACGATGGGCACGTGCACGCCCACCTCCTTGACCGCGCGGATGATGCCGTTGGCCGCCACGTCGCAGCGCAGGATGCCGCCGAAGAGGTTGACCAGCACCCGTTTGGCTTCCTTGTCCGCAAGGATGATCTTGAACGCCGCCGCGACCTGCTCCTCGCTGGCGCCGCCGCCCACGTCGAGGAAGTTGGCGGGCGTCGCGCCCATCAGCTTGATGACGTCCAGGGTCGCCATTGCAAGGCCGGCGCCGTTGACCATGCAGCCCACGTCGCCGTCCAGCTTGATGTAGGAGATGCCCGCCTTGTGGGCCTCGACCTCCAGGGGGTCTTCCTGCGCCGGATCATGCAAAGCGGCCACGTCCTCGTGGCGGAACAGGGCGTCGTCGTCGAAGTTCAGCTTGGCGTCCAGCGCCAGGATACGGCCGTCGCCGGTGATGACCAACGGGTTAATCTCAGCCAGGGAGCAGTCCTTGGCCTGGAAGAGCCGTGCGAGGTTCGCCATCACGTCTCCGGCGGCGCGCACCAGCTCCGGCGGGATGTTCATGCCGTAGGCGAGCTGCCGCCCCTGGTAGGGCTGGAAACCGACCACCGGGTGGATGGCCGCCCTGAAGATCTTCTCCGGCGCCTTCGCGGCGACCTCTTCTATCTCCATGCCGCCCGCCTCGCTCGCCATCATGACAGGCATGCGCGCGGCGCTGTCCATGACGATGGACAAGTACAGTTCCTTACGGACCGCCATCTGCTCCTCGACGAGCACCTGGTTGACGGGCGCGCCCTCCGGCCCTGTCTGGTGGGTGACGAGGCGCTTGCCCAGCAGGGCCTTCGCGGCGGCATGGGCCTCCTCCGGCGAGTTGACCAGCTTGACGCCGCCCGCCTTGCCGCGGCCTCCGGCGTGGACCTGCGCCTTGATGACCGCCTTGCCGCCGAGCTGCTCGGTCAGCTTCTTCGCGCGGGCGGGCGTCCTGGCGACGCCGCCTTTGGGGATCGGGATGCCATACTCGGCGAACAGTTGCTTCGCCTGGTATTCGTGGGCCTTCATAACGCCTCCAGCGGCTGTACGTGCAGAGGAAAGGCGCTTCAGCAGCGCCCAGATTCAGCATACTAAACGAGGGGCGGAAAAGCAATCAACGAACGGGCTGGGTAGTGTATCAGTTTGCCGTGGTAGGGAATGGGACTCTACCCGTCACACCGGCGAAGGCCGGTGTCCAGAGACGTGCGTGGGGGAGACGCTCTGATGGATTCCGGCTTTCGCCGGAATGACGACGACCTAACTGAT
>JAUSIH010000009.1 GCA_030648205.1 Dehalococcoidia bacterium
AGTCCTTCCGCGGAAGGACTCGGAATCTCCACGCCTGTGACATGCAAAGAGCGGTGGCCCTCGTTGAGCCTAGAAGTCATTTCAAAACCCCTTGGATTCCGCGAGACGGTCGAATTCGTTCATGCTTCGACAGGCTCACCACGAGCGGGGAAATACAACTTGTCAACAGCGCCTAGTACGCGGCCAGCTTGCGAATGGCGGCGGCTATCTTCTCCGGCCCCGGGATGAACGCCTCCTCCAGCGGAGGGCTGAAGGGCATGGCGGGCACGTCCGGCCCGGCCAGGCGCGTCACCGGCCCGTCCAGGTGCTCGAACGCCTCCTGCGCGATGATGGCCGCCACCTCCGCGCCGAAGCCGCCCGTCAGGTTGTCCTCATGCACCACGAGGGCCTTGCCGGTCTTCCGGACGGACGCCAGCACGGTCTCCGTGTCCAGCGGCCTCAGGGTGCGCAGGTCCACCACCTCCACGCTCACGCCGTCCTTCGCGACCTCCTCCGCCGCCTGCAGAGCGTGGTGCACCGCCAGGCCGTACGTGATGACGGACACGTGCTCTCCGGCCCGCTTGACCTCGGCCTTGCCCAGCGGCAGGACGAAGTCGCCGTCCGGCACGTCGCCCTTGATGAGGCGGTAGGTGCGCTTGTGCTCCAGGAAGATGACCGGGTCGTCGTCGCGCAGCGCGGCGGTGAGGAGGCCCTTGACGTCCTGGGGAGTGGATGGCGCGACCACCTTCAGGCCGGGCACGTGGGCGAAAAACGCCTCCACGCTCTGCGAGTGGTACAGCGCCCCGTGGACGCCGCCGCCGTACGGGGCGCGGACGACCAGCGGGCAGCCCCACACGCCGTTGGAGCGATAGCGGATGCGGGCCGCCTCGCTCACAATCTGGTCGAAGGCGGGATGAATGAAGTCGGCGAACTGGATTTCGGCGATGGGACGGAGTCCGTTGAGGGACATGCCGATGGCGACGCCGACGATAGCCCCTTCGGCCAGGGTAGTGTCAATAACACGCTCCTCGCCGAACTCCCGCAGAAGACCTTCGCTGGCGCGGAAGACGCCGCCGCGCGCGCCCACATCCTCGCCCAGCAGGACGACGCGCTCGTCCCGGCGCATCTCGTCGCGCATGGTCTCGCGTACCGCTTCGAGCACCGTTCGCACAGTCATGGCGCTCCTCCTAGTGTCCTGTCCCTGAAAGACGCTTATGAATTGTCATTGCGAGGAGTCCTTCCGCGGAAGGAGGACGAAGCAATCTGAAGGAGGGGTGTACCCCGCAACCAGATTGCCACGCCCCGATGAAATCGGGGCGTGGCAATGACATTAGCAACGAACTTCGGGGACACCACACTAGCCTTCGGAGTACACGTGCCGGAGCAGCGTGTCGGGAGTGGGCAGGGGGCTGGCCTCGGCGAAGGCCTGGGCCTCGTCCACCTCGCGGGCGACCCTCTCCTTGACCTCCGCCTCCCGCTGTGCCGTCATCAGCCCTTTCTGGGAGAGGAAGGCGCGGAAGCACTCGACGGGGTCGCGGCGCCGCCATTCCGCCACCTCCTCGCGGCTGCGGTACGAGCGGTCGTCGTCGTCGCTGGAGTGCGGCAGGAAGCGGTAAGTCTTGGCCTCCACCAGGGTAGGGCCGCCGCCGCCGCGGGCGCGCTCCATCGCCTCCTTGACTGTGGCGAACACGGCTAGCACGTCCATGCCGTCCACCACCACGCCGGGGAAGCCGTAGCCCGCGGCCCTGTCCGCCACGTCTTTGATGGCCATCTGCTTGCGCTGAGGAGTGGAGATGGCGTAGCCGTTGTTCTCGCAGACGAAGACCACGGGCAACTTGTGGACTCCGGCGAAGTTAAGGCCTTCGTGAAAGTCTCCCTCGCTGGTGGCGCCGTCGCCGAAGAAGGTGATGGCGGCGGCCTTCTCACGGCGCAGCCTGGACGCGTAGGCGATGCCGACGGCATGGATGATGTGAGTGGCGACGGGGCTGGAGCCGCTGATGATTTTCAGGTCGCGGGAGCTCCAGTGCATGGGCATCTGCCGCCCGCCGGAGCAGGGGTCCGCCGCGCGCGCGAACAGGCCGAGCATGATGTCGCGCGGGGTCATGCCCAGTGCGAGGACCAGGGCGGTGTCCCGGTAGTACGGGACCACGAAGTCCGCGCCCTTGTTGACGGCCAGAGCGCTGCCGACCTGGGCGGCTTCATGCCCCTGGCAGGAGACCAGGAATGCGACCTTGCCCTGGCGGTGCAGGATGACCATGCGCTCGTCCAGGGCGCGGGCCAGGGACATGTGGTAGTAGATGTCCGTGAGGGCATTGGGCGATAAATCCAAGGCTGTGTAATCAGCGGGGCTGGCGCCGGTGGGAGCGTGGCTCGTCTGCCGCATACGCGCTGGCCTCCTTCAGTCCGCTGGTGCGCCCTCCCGTGGAAGGGCTGCGCCGCACTTCCCTTATGGAGCGCTGGTCGCTGTGGCTTCCGGACGCCAATCCGTGGGTGTCCCTTAACCCATTCTACAGCGCAGGCGAGGCTTTCTTCAAGGTGGGATGAGTACGGAGGCTGGCGCACTCTACCCACGGGGGATCCCGGGCTTCCGTGGGCAAACGTTGGGCGGAAGTCGTTCAAAACACGAAGAGAAGAGACTTGACGGACGCCTTTTTGTTGGCTACAATGGCCCACAACTTGATAGGGCTAGGTGGTTGTGCTACACTTGGAGCGCCAAAAAATCCCACGTGCCCATCCTGGCCCGCTAGCTCAATTGGTAGAGCATCTGACTCTTAATCAGAGGGTTGCGGGTTCGAGTCCCGCGCGGGTCACTTTCTTTTTGCGAGTACCCGCGGCTCGTCTGAACACGGGGAAGTGTCGGAACTGGTAGACGAGCATGACTTAGGATCATGTGCCGCAAGGCGTAGGAGTTCGAGTCTCCTCTTCCCCACGTGCGGGCAGTTGCGGCGCACGCCTGGTAAGACAAGCCAAGGGCGACAAGCAGGCACACCTAAACTCTGGATCAGAACTGATAAAGACGCGGGGGACACCCCGGGGCAGCGCCCGAATGAAGGAGGCTCTGTGGCTAATCTCCTTTCGGTGAAGGACCTACGGACACACTTTTTCACTCAGGACGGCGTGGTCAAGGCCGTCGATGGGGTGTCCTTTGACGTGCAGGAGGGCGAGACTCTGGGCCTTGTAGGAGAGAGCGGCTCCGGCAAGTCGGTTACGGCCCTGACCATTCTGCGCCTCATCCCGCAGCCGCCGGGCAAGATCGTTGGCGGAGAGATCCAGTTCCAGGGGGTGGACCTCCTCAAGGTGGACGAGGAGACCATCCGGAAGATCCGGGGCGCCAAGATTGCCATGATCTTCCAGGAGCCCATGACCTCGCTGAACCCCGTCCTCACTATCGGGCGGCAGGTTACCGAGGCGCTGGAGCTTCATCTCAAAATGAACGGGCGGGAGTCGCGGAAGCGCGCCGCCGAGTTGCTCCAGATGGTGGGCATCCCCGACCCGCTCCGTCGCCTTGATGACTATCCGCACCAGTTCAGCGGCGGCATGCGCCAGCGTGTCATGATCGCCATGGGACTCTCGTGCAACCCCAAGCTCCTTCTCGCCGACGAGCCGACCACGGCCCTGGACGTGACCATTCAGGCCCAGGTGCTGGAGTTGGTGAAAAAGCTCTCCGATGAGCTGGGCACCTCTGTCATCCTCATCACGCATAACCTGGGTGTGGTGGCGCGGTACGCCGACAGGGTGAACGTGATGTACGCGGGCAAGCTGATAGAAACGGCCTCGGCCAAGGACCTGTACGGAGACCCGCGTCATCCGTACACTCTGGGGCTGCTGGCGTCGGTCCCGCGTCTGGATGAGCCGCGCAAGGTCAAGCTGGTGCCGATTGAAGGCTCACCCCCTGACCTGACCCATCTGCCCAAGGGGTGTCCGTTCCGTCCACGGTGCCGCTTTGCGGTAGACCGCTGCGCCGAGGAACATCCGCCGTTGATGCCGATGGGCGAGAGGCACTTGGCGGCGTGCTGGGTGGACGTGCGCACGCGCAAACCCCTTCCCGTCTAGTCAGGGAACTCCATCGGAGGAAAAGTCCATGCAGCAGACAACGGCGGCTCAACCAGCAGCGCAGGCGACCAAGGATAGCAATATCCTGCTGGAAGTCAAGCATCTGAAGATGTACTTCCCCGTCACGTCGGGGATTATCATTCAAAAGAAGGTCGCCGACGTGAAGGCCGTGGATGATGTCTCCTTTTTCATCCGTAAGGGCGAGACCCTGGGGTTGGTGGGTGAATCCGGCTGCGGCAAGACGACCACGGGCCGCGCCATCCTGCAGCTCTACAAGCCCTCTGCCGGGGAGATCGTTTACGAGGGAAGGGACCTGTGCAAGATAAGCGGCGGCGAGATGCGGGCCATGCGGAAGAAGATGCAGATTATCTTCCAGGACCCGTACGGTTCTCTTAACCCCCGCATGACGTGCGGCAGCATCATCGGCGAGCCGCTCATCGTCCACCATCTGGCCAAGAACCGTAAAGAGTACCAGGAGCAGGTGGCCGAGCTCCTCCGCGTCGTTGGCCTGAACCCGTACATGGGGGACCGCTATCCCCACGAGTTCAGCGGCGGCCAGCGCCAGCGTATCGGCATCGCACGGGCGTTGGCGGTGAAGCCCAACTTCATCGTTTGCGATGAGCCGGTCTCGGCCCTCGACGTGTCCATTCAGGCCCAGGTCATCAACCTGCTGGAGGAACTGCAGCAGGAGTTTCACCTCACCTACCTGTTCATCGCCCACGACCTCTCGGTGGTGCGGCACATCAGCGACCGCGTGGCGGTGATGTACCTGGGCAAGATCGTGGAGATCGCCAATAGGGACGAGCTGTACGAGAACCCCCTGCATCCCTACACCAAGGCGCTGCTCTCCGCCGTGCCCATCCCTGACCCAGTGGTGGAGGCCAAGCGGGAGCGCATCATTCTTACCGGCGACGTTCCCAGCCCCCTGCGGCCGCCGCCCGGGTGCAACTTCCATACGCGCTGTCCGATCGCCATCCCGGACTGCAAGGACATGGTGCCGCCGCTGAGGGAAGTGAGCAGAGACCACTGGGTGGCCTGCATCCGCGCGTCCGGCTATAACGCGTAGAAGCCTGTTCTCGCAACCTCGTAAGCCCCCGGCATAATACCGGGGGCTTGCTTTTTGTGCGTCGTTTGCCTTGAGCGCCCAGGAGCGGTGTGCTACGATGGCTCCTATGGAACTCCAACGCATCCGAAACTTCTGCATCATCGCTCACATTGATCATGGCAAGTCCACCCTGGCTGACCGCCTCCTTGAGCTGACGGGCACCATCAGCGCCCGCGATGCTGTCGCTCAGCTCATGGACCAGATGGACCTGGAGCGGGAGCGGGGCATCACCATCAAGGCCAAGGCCGTCCGCATGGCGTTCAAGTCCCAGGACGGGCTGGACTATGAGTTCAACCTGATTGACACGCCCGGCCACGTGGACTTTACATATGAGGTCTCGCGCAGCCTGGCCGCGTGCGAGGGCGCCATCCTGGTCGTGGACGCCAGCCAGGGCATACAGGCCCAGACCATCGCCAACGTCTACCTGGCGTTGGACCATAACCTGACCGTTATTCCATTCATAAACAAGATAGACCTGCCCATGGCCGAGCCGGAGCGCGTCGCGAAGGAGCTGGAGGAGTCACTGGGTTTCAGCCGCGAGGACATGGTTTTCGGATCGGCCAAGGATGGCACGGGCGCCCACGAGTTGCTGGAGGCCATTGTCCGGCGCGTTCCTCCGCCCAAGGGCGACGTTGCCGCGCCCCTGCGGGCGCTTATCTTCGACTCCAAGTATGACTCGTACAAAGGCGTGCTGGCCTATGTGCGCGTGATGGACGGCATGGTAACGACAAACCAGTCTCTTCGCCTGATGTTCACCGGCACCGCGGTGGACGCGCTGGAGGTTGGCGTGTTCAAGCCGCACCTGGCGCCTACAGGCCGTCTGGAAGCGGGTGAGGTGGGGTACGTGGCCACCGGCCTGAAGAACGTACGGGAGTGCCAGGTGGGGGACACCATCACCAGCCAGCAAAGTCCTTCGCGTGAGCCGCTCCCCGGCTACAAGCCGCTCAAGCCCATGGTCTTCGCCGGCCTGTACCCTATGGAAGGGGACGACTATCCCAATCTGCGCGAAGCCCTGGACAAGCTGCGTCTGAACGACGCCTCGCTGTCGTACGACCCGGAGAGCAGCGCGGCCCTGGGGCACGGCTTCCGGTGCGGCTTTCTGGGTCTTCTGCACATGGACATCGTGCAGGAGCGGCTGGAGCGCGAGTTCGGCCTCAAGCTGCTGGCCACCGCCCCCAGCGTGGCCTACCAGGTGCGGACGACCGATGGCAGCGAGGTTGAGGTGGACAACCCGTCCATGCTGCCAGAACCGACGCAGATAGCCCTCGTGCGAGAGCCCTGGCTGAAGGTGACCATCATTACGCCCAGCCGCTTCATTGGCGGCATCATGGACCTGGTGACCACGCGCCGGGGCGAGTTCAAGCGCATGGAGTACCTGGAGTCCCGCGCGGAGACTGTTGAAACGGAGCGCAGGACGGACCCCGCCAGGGATGCGCGTGTCCTGCTGGAGTATAATCTGCCTCTGGCGGATGTCCTCGTGGACTTCTACGATCAGCTCAAGTCGCGCACCCAGGGCTACGCTTCCATGGACTACTCCATCGCCGAGTACAGAGAAGCGCCTCTGGTCAAGGTGGAGGTGCTGGTCAACGGCCAGCCTCTGGATGCTCTGTCGATCATCGTGCACCGGGCCAACGCCCATCAGCAGGGTAAGGCTTTGGTGGAAAGGCTGAAGGACCTGATACCGCGCCAGCTTTTCGAGGTGGCCCTGCAGGCGGCCATCGGCAGGAAGATCATCGCCCGGGAGACGGTGAAGGCGATGCGCAAGAACGTGCTGGCCAAGTGCTACGGCGGCGATATAACGCGCAAGCGCAAGCTCCTTGAGAAGCAGGCCGAGGGCAAGAAGCGGCTCAAGAAGATAGGCCACGTCGAGATTCCGCAGGAGGCCTTTTTCGCTATCCTCAAGTTGAGGTGACCTATGCGCTGGTTGCTGGGGGTCGTTGCGGCGTTCGCTCTCCTCCTGGCGGGTTGTGTCACTCCTGCGCTGCCCACGCCGACGCCCACGTTTACGCCCACGGCGACGCCCACAGCGACGCCGGTCCCGACGCCTACGCCTACGTTCACGCCCACGCCGACCCCCGCTCCGACGGCCACGCCTACCGCTTCGCCCACGCCAAGGCCGTCGCCGACCGCCACGCGCACGACGACGCCCACGCGGACGCCCACGGCCACACCCACGCCGCTTCCGCCTCTGCCGCCGACCGTGACGGCCACGGCGGCGCCTGTGCCCACGTTAGCCCCGGGGCAGACCCCCACGGTGACGCCCACCCCGTACCCCGTCGTGCCGACGGCGACTCCGCGTCCGTCCAGCGGCGCCAACCTGCTCCCCGTCACCCCACAAGGGTGGGAGTCGCCTCTCATCGTTTCCTCCGCGTCGGGTGTGCTTCAGTCCAGCCCCGTCGCCGCGGGCGGTCCTGTGTACGTGTCGTTCGCCGTCGGGAACCGCGGCAGCAACGCGACGCCCTCCATGTTCTTTGCCGACCTCCTTGTGGACGGCGTGGTCGTGCACCGCGTGCGCAACAGCTCTCTGGAGCCGCGCTACTTCTCCACGGTCACGAACTGGGCAGACCTGACGGTAATGGTGCGCCTCACGCCAGGCACGCACCGGTTGCGCCTGGTGGTGGACCCGACCAACCTCGTCGTCGAAAGCGACGAGACGGACAACGTGTTGGAGCGCGACGTGGATTTCGCTTTCTCAGGCGCGCCGTCCACAGTCCCCCTCTCCGCGGCTCGACGGCCCAACCTGGCGCCCTTTCAGATGCAGGGTTGGGACGGCGTCATCGTGGCCGCCAGTGCTCAGGAGTCCATATCCAGCGCCAGCGCCCGTTCCACACCTCTGTCAGTGGACGCGGGCACCTTTTTCTCCTATGGCGTAAAGAACGTGGGCCTGAGCAGCATCGGCGTCCCCTTCTGGGTGTACACCTATTTCGACGGGGTCCTGGTGGACAGGATCAAGTTTGAAAGCCTCCTGAGCAACGCCACGACCTGGCGCACTCCCATCAGCACCCTGGCGCAGACCGTCCCGCTGTCGCCCGGACCGCATACCGTGCGCATCGAGGTGGACGCCACTCGTCTGATTGACGAGTCAAACGACGCGGACAACGTCTTCGAGCAGCGTTTCTTCTGGAGCATCGGCCCGGTGCCACCCGCGCCCGCGCCCGCTCCCACGCCAACACCCACGCCGACGCCTCCTGCCGCGCTGCCCAACCTCGTAGTCAGCGGGGCGCCGGAGTGGCAGTCGGGCCTGGTGGTGTCGGGAAGGAAGGGAGAGCGGCAAGATGGTCCTGTCTCTTCTGGCGTGGCCGCATATCTTAGCTGGTCAGTCTTCAACGCCGGGTCGGTAGAATCGCCGCCTTTCTCGGTGAACCTCTATCTGGACGGCGCTCTGCTTCAGACGTGGCCGGTCCCCGCTCTGCAACCAGGCTTCTATCGGTCGCTTACAGATTGGGAGGGCCTGCCCTTCCTGCTGTCACAGGGGTCGCACAGGCTGCGTTTGGCCCTTGACGTTGAGGGTCGGGTTACTGAGAGTCGGCGTGATGACAACGTCCTGGAAAAGACCTATAGCTGGGGGACAGGCCCCCTTCCCGCGCCTACACCAACGCCGACTTCGATCCCGGTCATGTACACCGATGCGCAACTTCGCGTCATGCTCAGCAAGCTGCCTCCGCTGCTCCTCGTCACCGACAGCACGATCAGCCGCGGCGGGCGCGATTATCGGCCGGACTTGCTGGAGGTCTTCGAGGCGGCGTACTACATCACAACGGGCAAGAGCTTCAAGAGCGAGAATCAGGAGACGCACCTGTTTCTGAACAGCGAGTACGATGCCTTCATTGACCAAACATGCGCCGAGCGTTTGCAGCGGACCGCGGTGCAGGACTATGTCGGTGTGCGGGACCGCTGCTACAGAGGTTTCCAGTCCGATGGCCTCACTACCCAGTGGCATGGCAAGCCGCACGTGCTTGTTCGCGCTGAATTTCCGCCTGCGCACGTCCTACGCGTCCTTGCGCATGAGTCGGGTCATATGCGCCAGTTGTTCATCAACCCTGACCAGGATGCGGGGAATAGCCTGGACCTGCAAGCGCTGCACGAAGCTCAAGCATACACACACGAGGCGCTGGTGCTGCGCGGCCTCGGCGACTATCTGGGCATCGGTTTCATGGACTATCCGGACATGCTGGACTTTCGCCGACTCGTGGACCAGGGGTTTGATAGCCGGTTGAAGGACATGAACACGGAGGAGCACAGCCGCGGCAATTGGCTTCTCTGGCTCTCCGTTCTGGACGACGCGGGCCTGGACAGACAGAGGCAGGAACTGGACGCGGCAGGCCGCCTGAGCCCCGCGTCCATGGCGGTCGTGTACGACCGGCTGGTGCGCCTCAGTTCCTCAGACGGGCGGGCCTACGTCGTCGCAAGGTTGTCGCGGCTGGACGCGCTGCAGACGCGCGTCAGGGACGTTGCCAAGCGACGGCTCGTCCCCGGGCTGCCCGCGGAACGGGAAGGGAGTCCAAACCTGCGAACAGTCGGGCTGCTGGAGCCGTAGCCTCAGCGGCTGTCGGGTAGTGTATCAGTTTGCCGTGGTAGGGAATGAGACTCTACCCGTCACACCGGCGAAGGCCGGTGTCCAGAGACGTGCGTGGGGGAGACGCTCTGATGGATTCCGGCGAAAGCCGGAATGACGACGACCTAACTGATACACTACCGTGTGCC
>JAUSIH010000010.1 GCA_030648205.1 Dehalococcoidia bacterium
CAAGCATCATGGGGTGTCTCCCCAACGCTTCCCTTTGTACCTCAAGGAACTGGAGTTCCGCTACAATCATCGCCAGGAGGACATCTTCCCTCGGTTAGTTCAGTACCTCTGCGATTTTGTGCCAAACCTTACCTAATCACCTTATACAAATGCTTGCAAAGTGGGCCGTACCGGATTCGAATTGGTCTGACCCGCGCCTATTGCGCCTCCCTACCACGCCCCCCGTAGCACCTCCGCCAGCTCGCTCACGTCGCGTATCTTGCGCGCGTTGCGGAACAGGAAGAAGTCCGTCATGGCGTCCGCAGCGACGGCGTCGCACGCCTCCCGCGGGACGCCGACCTCGCCGAGGCGCAGCGGCATGCCCAGGTTACGCAGCAGCCCCTCGATGGCCGCGTGGGCCGCTAAAGCGGCCTCCTCGTCGCTCATCCCTTTCGTCCGCGCGCCCAGCGCCTCCGCCAGCCGCGCCTGCCCCGGCAGCGTCGCCGCCAAGTTGAAGCGCAGGCAGGGCACGGTCACGATGGCGTAGGCCCCGCCGTGGCCCACTCGCGGGTAGCGCGACGCCAGGCAGTGCGCCAGCGACCGCACGACGCCGAACTGGCCGCTGCCGCCGCCCTCCGCGTCCGCGCTGCGATTGCACAGGAACGCCGCCGTCGCCAGCATGACGCGCGCGTCGGCGTTCTCCGGCTCGCGGACGAGGCGCGGCAGGTACGTGGTCACGAGGCGCAGCGCCTGAACGGAGTCGCCGTCGCCGAGCGGGTTCGGGGGCGTCGCGGCGACGCTCGTTATGGCGTCGCTGAGGCACGCCACCGCCGTGCTCCGCGCCAGCGCGACGGGCGCGGTGAGCAGGGCCTGCGCGTCCATGATGATGGCGGCGGGGCGCGTCTTCGGGTCGAACAGCTCCAGGCGATGACTGCTGCCCGGGTCCAGCACCGCCGTGCCCGCGCGGTTCATCGCGGTCGTCGGCGTGGTCGGCACGAGCACGTTCGGCAGCTTGGGCTTCGCCAGACGCGGGCTGACGGGCGGCTTGCCCGGCGGGTACTGGGTGCAGAGCTTGTGCACATCGTCGCCCTCGGCGAGGACGATGGTGATGGCGCGGGCCGTGACGATGGCGCTGCCGCCGCCGACGGCCACGATCATGTCGGCGCCCGCCTTGCGCGCGGCCTGCACTCCGGCCAGCACGGCGGGCAGCGGCGACGAGGCCTGCACGCCGTCGAACGCGCCCGCGTAGCGTTCGCCGAGGGCCTGGCCGATGCGCGCCAGCAGGTCGGTGCGGTGCGCCACCGACTGGCCGCACACGACGAAGGCCTTCGTGGCGCCGGTGCGCTCCGCCTCCGACTTCAGGTTGCCGAGCGCGTCCTTGCCCGCGTACACGCGGACGTCCGAGCCGCGATAGCGGAACGTGTTCACGTAGTCCATATCTACACCGCCACGCCCGATTCGATGAGGCGACGCGCCTCCTCGACTGAGTAGCCGAGCACGTTCGTCAGGATGTCCATATTGTCCTGCGCCAGAAGCGAGCCCGTCCTGTATTCCGGCTTGGCCTCGCTCAGGTGCCAGGGCGTTGTGAGATACAACAGCGGTCCTTGTTGCGGGTGCGGCACGCGCGCGAAGACGCCCCGCGCGTTGAGGTGCTCGTCCTCCAGCAGGTCGCGGATGTCGCGCACGGCGCTCGCCGGAACGCCGACGCCCTGGAGCCGTCGCTCAAGGTCGGTGTTGCTCTGCGTGCGCGTCCAGCCTTCCACAAGGGTGTCCAGCTCGGCCCTGCGCGTCCAGCGGGCGTAGCGGTCGGCAAAGCGGGCGTCCGCGGCGAGGTCGGGCCGTCCCATGACGCCGCAGAGGGCGCGCCACTGCGTGTCGTCCTCTACGCCGAT
Source organism: Dehalococcoidia bacterium (assembly GCA_030648205.1). NCBI lineage: Bacteria > Bacillati > Chloroflexota > Dehalococcoidia > Dehalococcoidia bacterium. The sequence continues at coordinate 1,872 of JAUSIH010000010.1, forward strand.
GGCTATCCAGGCGTCGGCGCCGGCGCAGCGGTACGTGTTGTGGGGCGCCATGATATCGTCCTCGTTGGCGCGGCGGCCTCGATTGCGCCCGTTCATCGTGTAGTCCATGAGCGCCTCGGGCAGGCCCACCATCGTCGCCTCGATGATGGAGAGGTCAATATGCTGGCCCTGGCCCGTCTTCTTCCGGTGGTGCAGGGCGGCCATGATGGAGAAGGTCATACTGGTCCCCGCCACCGGGTCCGACCAGGAGCCGCCGATGCCTCCGGGCCCCTTGTCCGGGTAGCCGGTCAGGTAGGTGATGCCGGAAAAGGCGTGGAACCCGTGGCCGTAGCCCACCGCGGTCTTTTCCGGCCCCGTGCGGCCCAGCGCGGAGAGGGACAGCATGATGACGCCCGGGTTGTTCTTGCTCAGAGCGTCATATCCGAAGCCCAGCTTCTCCATGACGCCGTAGCTGAAGTTCTCTAGCACCACGTCGGACTTCCTGACAAGCTCCAGGAACAGCTTGCGCCCCTCCTCTCGCGTGAGGTCCAGCGTAAAGCTCCGCTTGTTCAGGTTGTTTGCCGTGAAGGCGGCGCTGCCGTCCGGCGGGCCGAGGCCGGGAGGGAAAGGGCCTCGGTTGCGCTGGAAGTCGAGGCGCTTCGTGGACTCGATTTTGATGACCTCGGCGCCGAAGGTGGCCAGCACGCGCGTGGCCCACGGCCCGGCGACGACCCGCGTCATGTCCACGACGCGCACTCCCGATAGCGGCAAGATGCCCATGTCGTATATCCTCAGTCTCTTCCGGACTAGATAATCCGCGCCTCTGTCAGCTTGACCAGGTCCGTCCGCGAGTAGCCCAGTCGCTTGCAGAACACCTCTTCATTGTGCTGTCCGAGCAGCGGAGCGGGCCTCTGGAAGCGCCAGGGCGTGCCGGACATGACGAACGGCCGTCCGGGCGTCGTCACCTTCCCGGCGGCGGGCTGCTCCCATTCCTGGAAGAAGCCCCTCTCCCACAGGTGCTTGTAGTTCACGATGTCTTCCGGCGAGTTGACCTGCTCGCAGGGGACGCGCTTGGACTGGCACAGCGCCCGCACCTGCTCCTTCGTGCGCCGGGTCGTCCACTCCTCGACCATCCGGAGGCAGGCGTCCCAGTGCTTGGCGCGCTCCGCCCGCGCTTTGAACAGCGGGCTGGACAACCACTCCGGGTTGCCCATCACCTCCAGCAGGCTCTGCCACTCGCTCTCCTGCATGGTCACGAAGCAGACGTAGCCGTCGGCGCACCTGACCAGGCCCACCGCGCCTCCGGAGGGCGGGCCGATGCGGGCTGTCGGCTTGCCGGGATCGAAGACGGTGACGGCGGGCGACCGCATGGACAGGATGACCTCCTGCTGGGACACGTCCACGAGCTGGCCCTTGCCCGTGGTCCACCGCATGAGGACGGCGGACATGGTGGCGGCGGCGGCCATGCTGCCGGCCAGGAAGTGCGCCTGACGCCCCGCGGCGCGCAAAGGCCTGTCCTTCTCCGGGTCCTCGGCGGAATAGGGGGTGAGGTAGGTCAGGCCCCCGGCGGAGAAGGAGACAAGGTCGTCGCCCCGCCAGTCTCTGCGCGGTCCGTAGCTGCCGAACGGCGTGACGGACGTCACGATGAGGCGGGAGTTGACCTGCTGCAAACGCGGGTAGTCCAGGCCGAGCGCCTCCATTTCGGCGGGCGGTCTGTTGGTGACGAGGATGTCGGCCTGCCTGATCAACTCGACAAACATCGCGCGGCCGGTGGCCGTCCGGGGATTGAGGGTGACGCCCAGCTTGTTGAAGTTGGAGTAGAGGAAAAAGCCGCTCTGCTCCGCGCCGGGGCTGTCGTGCGGGAACGGCTCCATGCGGCGGGCGGGGTCGCCCGTGAGAGGCTCCTCGATCTTGATGACCTCCGCGCCAAGGTCGCCGAGGAGGCGGGCGCAGTAAGGGCCCGAAAAGAGCGTGCCGAAGTCTATGACCTTGAGGTCATCCAGCGCGCCAGGGAGTCCCATGTCTCCTCCAGTCCGTGATGTGCAGGTTGCGCTGAAGCGGTGCGCTACAGGTGGCCCCCTCCGCCGCGCAGCCGCGGGTCTAGCTCGTCGCGGAGCGTGTCGCCCAGCAGATTGAAGCCATAGACAGCTAGGCTCACCGCCACGCCCGGGTAGACGGCCATCCACGGCGCCAGATTGACGTACTGGCGGCCCTCGGACAGCATGGACCCCCACGTGGGCGTCGGTGGCCGGATGCCCAGCCCCAGGAATCCCAAGGTTGCCTCCGTCAGGATGGCGGTGCTTATCTGGGCCGTTGTCAGGACGATGAAGGGCGCCATGCAGTTCGGGGCGGCGTGGCGCAGGAGTATCCGCAGGTCGCTGGCCCCTATGGCCCGGGCCGCCTGCACGTATTCGTTCGCCTTTACGCTTATGGCCGCGGAGCGTATCACGCGGACGGTGGGCGACACTAGGATGATGGCGACGGTGATGACAACGTTCATCAGCGTGGGCTGCAGCACCACCACGATGATCATGGCCAGGATGAGGTTGGGGAAGGCCAGGAGCGCGTCCACGAACCGTTGCATGACCATGTCCAGCCTGCCGCCGAAGTAGCCGCTGAGAAGACCCAAGAAGCCGCCGACGCCGCCGCCTATGCCCACCGAGAGGACTCCGACAACCAGCGAGACCTGGGCGCCCCAGATGATGCGGGAGAAGATGTCCCTGCCCAAGTTGTCCGTTCCCGCCATAAACTGAGGCTGCGGGGAGGCGAACGTAGCCGTGGCGCGCTGCTCCATGGGGTCGTAGGGCGCAACCACAGGCGCGAGCACGGCGCACAGGACAAGCGCTGCGATCAGCAGCATGCTGGCGGCGCCGAGCGGCTTCCGCCGGACGAGCCGCCACGCCCATCGTAGTCGTGAAGGCCTCGCCGAGAGCACCAGCCCGCCGGACGCGATGGTCGCTTCCTGCTTCATACCCCGTTCACTTCCCTGATCATGTGTCTAATCATAGCGAATGCGCGGATCGAGCCATCCGTACAGCAGGTCCACCGCCATGTTCACCAGCACGAAGATGGCCGCCAAGAGGACGATGATGGACTGGATGACCGGGTAGTCTCGGGTCAGCAGCGCGTGCAGTAGGTAGCTGCCGATTCCGGGGATGACCAAGATGGACTCCATGATGACCGTGCCGCCCAGCAGGTGTCCAAACTGTATCCCGCTGAGGGTTATCACGGGCAACATGGCGTTTTTCAGGGCGTGCCGCACCACCACGACGCGCTCGCGAAGTCCCTTGGCCCACGCCGTCCGCACGTAGTCCTGGCGCAGAACCTCCAGCATCGCGGAGCGGGTCATGCGGCTGATGACGGCGGCCTGATAGTATCCCAGGGCCATGGCCGGCCAGATGAGCTGCGAGAACAGGGTCTTGGGGTCTTCCAGGATGCTCGGCGTTCCCAGGGGCGGTATCCAGTCGAACGTCTGCACAAGAAACAGGACCACCAGCGTGCCGCTCCAGAAGGTGGGCATGGCGATGCCTCCAATGCTCACCACTCGGAACATGTAGTCCGACCACGTATCCTGCCGCAGCGCCGAAAGAACACCCGTGGGCAGGGAGATGAGCAGGGAGATCAGGAACGTCATCAGGGCGAGCTCCAGCGTGACCGGGAACCTCCGCTTGACCTCGTCCGCCACCGATCTGCCGCTCCACAGAGAAGCCCCGCCGTTCAAACGAAGCACGTCCCCCATCCACGCGACGTACTGGAGGTGCAGGGGTTTGTCCAGCCCCAGCTCCTTTCGGACGGCGTTCAGGGATTCTTGCCGAACAACACCGCCCGAGCCTTCGCCGCCGCCGGTCACAATCAGAAGCGCCACGTCTCCCGGGACCACGCGCATCACCAGGAAAATGACAACGGATATTCCCAGGAGAGTGGGAATGAGGAGGAGGAATCGCCTCAATATATACTGCGACACTCTAGCTTCACCAAGCCTGAGACGGGGGGTTGACGACACCGCCAGCGCCCCGTCTCAAAGATACGTCTCCTCAGTTCTCCCGGCGGAGACTGACCGGGTCGCCTACTGGTCCAGCCAGACGGTCACATAGTTATGGATGCTGTAGATACCATCCGGCACGCCATACCCTTTCACTTCATTCCAGACAGCCTGTGGCCCGGAGTCATAGAAGAAGGGGAAGGCGGGAAGCTGCTCAAAAAGGTAGTCTTCCAAGTCATGGAGGACAGCCTTGCGCTTGGTGGTGTCCAAAGTCTGGCTCTGCAGGTTGAACAGCTCCATTGCTTTCTTGTCGGTCTTAGCGAAGGTGAAGAGCGGGTTCAGGACTCCTCGGCCCAGGGAGGAATCCGGGTCCATGATGCCGGTGCCCGACCCGCAGCAGAGGACGTCCCACTGCTCGGAGTAGCGCCTCTCCGCTTCCACGGCCTGGGATTGGAGGTCCAAGGTGGCGTCAATCCCAATTTTCAGCCATTGCTCCCGCAAGACCGCAGAGAGTTGGGGGAATAAGCCGGACCTTCGCACCAGGGCGTTCGTCTTGAATCCGTTGGGATATCCCGCCTGTGCCAGAAGGCGCTTGGCCTCCGCGATGTCCTGGTCCTTGGGGAGACGGTAGCCCGGCAGCTTATCGTAGTACTCCATGGGCCGCGCGAACTCGTTGGGGCGCAGCAGAAAACCGCCAACGTAGGCAGTCCCTTGCTTCACGAGCTGGTTCACTTCGGTGCGGTTAACGACCAGGTGCGCCGCGCGGCGCACCCGCACATCATTCCACGGCTTCACATTCAAGTTCGGCATGGCGTGGAAGAAGCTGCCCGTGGCGTAAGGGACCACGGTAATGCCCTTGATCTGCTGAAGGACGGGCATGTCCGTGGGCTGTAGTCCGCCAGCGCCCAGGGAGGTCAGTTGGACCCTGTGGGTGCGGAGCGCCGCCAGCCGCGTGCCGGGATCCTGTATCAGGGATCCCCGGATGCCGTCCAGATAGGGCAGACCGGGGAGGAAGTAGTCCTTGAACCGCTCGACCTCGAACAGGACACCCGTCGCATGTTGTTTGAACTTGAACGCCCCCGCGCCGACGGTCTCCTTGCGGTAGTTCTTGGACTTCTCCAGGATGTGCTTGGGCAGGATGGGATTGCGCTGAGCGCCCGCCAGCGCCGGAAGGAACGAGTAGCTGGGCTGAGACAGAAAGATATTGACGGTGTTGGCGTCCGGGATCTCTATGCTCTTGACGGCGTCGAAGTCGCTGGTGTCCTGAAGCCCTCCGGGGTCGGGCTTGATGCGCTTTCCCAGGGTGAATTTCACGTCCTCTGTCGTTACCGGTTTCCCGTCGTGCCACATGGCGTTCTTGCGCAGGTGGAACGTGTACTGCCTTCCGTCCGCCGCCATGTCCCACGAGGCCGCTAGGTCCGGGACGACCTTGGAGTTGTCTTGCATATCGTATCGGAGCAGGCCCGCGTGCATTATGCCCGCGGTCGCCACGATGTCTAAGCTTCCCACCGTGACGTCGTAGTGGGAAGGGTCTCCGGAGACGATGATGGTTAGGATGCCGCCCTTCTTGGGCGCGGCCACTGCGGGGGCGGGTCGTGGCGTGGGCGATGGTGATACCGCGGCGGGAACAACGGGAGTGGGGGTCGCCGACGGCGCGCCGGGGGAGGTGGCAGGTGGACGCGCTGGGGCCGGCGCCGCTGGAGAGGCCGCCGGAGCGGGCGCGGGCGCCGCCGCGGGCGCCGCCGCGGGGGCGCAGCTTGATGCGAGCAGTAGGAGGGCTATGCCCAGGCTCCCAAGTGCGACCAAGCTGTTGCTTTCTCGCGTTCGCCGTTTCATAGTGCCTCCCTCTCGCGTCAACGCACGGCTATGTACGGAGGAGCCGCCTCACAATACCCTGTGGCGCTTCAACTTCACCAAGCCTGAGACGGGGCGTTGACGACACCGCCAGCGCCCCGCCTCAAAGATACGTCTCCTCAGTTCTCCCTGCGGAGATTGACCGGTCGCCTACTGGTCCAGCCAGACGGTCACATAATTATGGATGCTGTAGATACCATCCGGCACGCCGTAGCCTTTCACTTCATTCCAGACAGCCTGTGGCCCGGAGTCATAGAAGAAGGGGAAGGCGGGAAGCTGCTCGAACATGTAGTCTTCCAGCTCCTGGAGAATGATCTTGCGCTTGGCGGGGTCTAGGGTCATGCCTTGGCGGGTGAACAATTCCTGCGCTTTTTTGTCGGTCTTGCCGAAGGTGAAGAGCGGGTTCAGGACTCCTCGGCCAAGGGATGCATCGGGGTCCATGATGCCGGCGCCCGCCCCGTAGGCGATGACGTCCCATTGCTCGGCGTAGCGCCTGTCCGCCTCTATGGCCTGTGGCTGGATGTCCAGTGTGGCGTCAATCCCGATTTTCAGCCATTGCTGTCGCAGTACCTCGGAGAGCGCCGGGCCAAATCCGGAGCGCCGCACCAGGACGTTCGTCTTGAAACCGTTGGGATATCCCGCTTCCGCCATGAGACGCTTGGCCTCCGCGATGTCCTGGTCCTTGGGGAGGCGGTAGCCCGGCAGCTTCTCGTAGTACTCGATGGGCCGCGCGAACTCGTTGGGGCGCAGGAGGAACCCGCCCACGAAACCCGTCCCCTGCTTGACCAGCTTGTTGACATCGGTCCTGTCTATGGCCAGATGCGCCGCGCGACGGACGCGGATGTCATTCCACGGCTTCACGTTCGGGTTCGGCATGACGTGGAAGAAGCTGCCCGTGGCGTAGGGGACCACGGTAATACCCTTGACCTGCTGAATGATGGGCATGTCCGTGGGTTGTATTCCGCCCACTCCAAGAGTGGTCAACTGTACCCGATGCGTGCGCAGAGCCGCCAGCCGCGTGCCTGCGTCCTCTATGAGCGCTCCCCGGATGCCGTCCAGATAGGGCAGGCCGGGGAGGAAGTAGTCCTTAAACCGCTCGACTTCGAACACGACGCCCGGGGCGTGCTGCTTGAACTTGAACGCCCCCGCGCCGACGGTCTCTTTGCGGTAGTTCTTGGATTTCTCCAGGAGGTGCTTGGGGAGGATGGGATTGCGCTGAGCGCCCGCCAGCGCTGGAAGGAACGAGTAGCTGGGCTGAGACAGAGAGACCTTGACAGTGTTGGCGTCAACTACCTCTATGCTCTTGACGGCGTCGAAGTCACTGGTGTCCTGAAGACCTCCCGGGTCCGGTTTGATGCGCTTTTCCATGGTGTACTTCACGTCGTCCGCCGTGACCGGTTTCCCATCATGCCACTTGGCGTTCTTCTGCAGGCGGAACGTGTACTGCTTGTCGTCGCCCGCGACATCCCAGGAAGCGGCCAGGTCCGGGACCATCTTGCCGTTGTCCTGCATGTCATAGCGGAGCAGGCCCGCGTGCATCATGCCCGCGGTGGCCACGATGCTGAAGCTTCCCACCGTGGTGTCGTAGTGGGGCGGGTCTGAATAGACGGTGATGGTCAGGATGCCACCCTTCTTGGGCGTGGCCGCCGCCGGGGAGGCGGGTCGTGACGCGGGCGAGGGCGTCGCCGCTGCTCCGGCGGCGCGGGTGGGAGTCGCCGCGGGCGCTGCGGAGGGAGCGGATGGCTGTGCCGGCGCTGCCGGCCGGGGCGGAGCTGCCGCGGGGGCCGGCGCCGACGCCGCTGGAGGCGCCGCGGGAGCGGGTGCTGGCGCCGCTGCGGGGGCGCAGCTTGACGCGAGCAGCGAGAAGGCTACCCCCAGACTTCCCAGTAGGACCGTGGCTCCGGTTCCTCGCGATCGAGGTATCATTGTGCCTCCCTCTCTTGCCGACACTCGGCATCCGTGCTATGGGCGGCTGTCCGGGCCTGTGTAGTCCGGAACAGCTTGCGTATGACGACGCTGCGGTTTCCTGCCTATGTTGGGTTACTCTGTTGTCCTTGGGTGGGTCGGGTGTTCTTAGACATTGGCCCAGAGTGGTTGGCCCGTGCCAGGATGCCGCCTGTCCGAAGGCGTTCCGGTAGTCCAGCCGCCTGGTCTTGCGTCACGTATAACCGATGCGAATAGGACGCTTCCCTATGATGAAAGACAGGACTTGATGGGCTTTTCCCATGAATCAAACGGCCAGAAGCGTACGATGAGGAGATTATGCGGATTAAGCGTAGGTATGTCAAGGGGCTAGGCAAAACTGGCAGCGGCCCGCGCCGCGCCCGGTCTGCCCTGGGGTGCGACGCGCGACCTACCAGACCATGACCTGCACGAGCGCCGTCCCGGCCATCGCCACCGCCACCGTCAGCGCCAGCGCCTCCGCCACTTCGCTCAGCGCGCCGTAGACGTCGCCCGTCAGCCCGCCGCCGAGACGCGCGCTGGCCCACCGCGCCAGCAGCCATGCCGCGAATGTGACGACCCCGGCCAGCCACAGCCCCGGCGCCCTCAGCAGAAGCCCCGCCGCGCCGAACGCGATGAACCCCGCGGCCACGGCGCGGCCCGCCGTCGCCCCGCCCTTGAACGCGACGCCGAGGCCCTCCGCGCGGGCGTACGGGAAAGCGGTGAGGGCCAGCACCTGTGTCCACCGACCCAGCAGGGGCGCCGCGATGATGGCCCAGGGCCGCACGGCGCCGCCCAGGCTGGCGAGCGCGGCCCACTTCACAAGGAGCACCAGCATGATGCCCGCCATGGCGTAAGTGCCGCGCGCCGTATCCCGCATAATCTCGCGGCGACGCTCCGGCGTGTGCCCGCCGAACAGGCCGTCGCAGGCGTCAGCCAGGCCGTCCAGATGTAGCCCGCCGGTGAGCAGGACCATCGCCGCGACTACCAGGGCGCTGGCCGGAAAGGGCGGCAGGACGAGGCCCAGCAGCGCGTCCAGCGCGGCCAGGGCCAGCCCCAGCAGCAGTCCGACGACGGGAAAGTAAGGCAGCCCGGCGGACAGATCCTCCGGACTGACGGTGCCCCGATCTATCGGGGCGATTGTCAGAAAGCGCAGCGCGGCGAGGAAGCCCCGTGGGCACGGGACACGGCCCACGTCAGCCTACGGCGAGGGGGGCCTGGTCGGCGCTGCCTGCGGCCTCTCCTGCGCGTTCTTCTCGGAGACGCCCGCCTGAGAGAACGTAGCCATCTCGCTCAGCAGCCGCGCAGCGCCGTCCACTAGGAACATGCCGAGCGCCGCGCCCGTCCCTTCGCCCAGGCGCATGCCCAGGTCCAGGAGCGGGGTCAGCTTCAGGTGCTCAAGAATCACCTTGTGCCCCGGCTCCACGGACATGTGCGCCGCTATCAGGTAGTCGCGGATCATGGGCTTCATTCCGCAGGCGATGAGCGCCGCCGAGGAGGATATGAAACCGTCAAGGACCACGGGCCGACGGTGCGCCGCCGCAGCTAGGATGACCCCGGCCAGCGCGCCGATTTCGAATCCGCCCACTTTGGCCAGCACGTCCAGTGCGTCCTGCCCGTTCGGCTTGTTCACGTCCAGCGCGCGCTGGACCACCTCCGCCTTGTGCCGTCGCTGCTCCTCGGTGAGGCCGGCGCCGGCGCCGGTCACCTCCAGCGGCGGGCGGCCGGTGATGGCCGCGGTGATGGCGCTGGCCGCCGTGGTGTTGCCGATGCCCATGTCGCCGATGGCGAAGATGTCCGCGCCCTTCCGCAGCTCCGCGTCGGCGATGGTGATGCCCGTCTCGATGGACATCACGGCCTGCTCCCGCGTCATGGCGGGCCCTTTGGCCATGTTGGCAGTCCCGGGGGCGATGCGCTTGGAGAAGAGGCCGACGCGGGGCTTGATCTCCGTCGCCACGCCGACGTCAACGACCAGCAGGCGAGCGTCCACGTGCCGGGACAGGACGTTGATGGCGGCGCCCCCCGCGATGAAGTTCTCCACCATCTGGGCCGTCACCTGCTGGGGGTAGGCGCTGACGCCCTCGGCCACCACGCCGTGGTCGGCGGCGGCCACGATGATGGTCTTGTGCTTGAGCTTGGGCGCGGGCTGGCCGATGATGCCCGCCACCTGGATGGACAACTCCTCCAGACGGCCCAGGCTGCCGAGGGGCTTGGTAAGCTGGTTCTGGCGCTGACGCGCCGTTTCCATGGCCCGGCGGTCCACCGGGCCAATGCGCTGCAAGCACTGTTCGAGTATGCCCACGGGTATTGCCTCCAGAACGATTGAGAATAAACTTTAACTTTACCAGTGTAACAGGCCGTGGCCGTGCCTGCGCTGGCATGTTCCTGCATCTCCTTTTGAAGCCTGGCCGCTACCCTGCGGCGGGATCCGGGCGAGGGGCCAGCCCGTCCAGGTGGCCCACGTCGTTCAGCAGGCTGAGCAACGCGCCGCCGTCCACCGTCTCGATGACGGACATGCTTGCGTTGGCCAGGCGGATGCGCCAGAAGTGGCTCACTGGCAGGCCCAGCAGGTTGAAGATGACGCTGCGGAGCGTGCCGCCGTGCGCCACCAGCAGGACATTCTCGTCCGGCCGGGTGAAGTCCTGGGCCGCCAGGAACCGGGCCGTGCGTTGCATAACGTCCAGCATGCTCTCCCCCTTCGGGGGGGCGAACGCTGGGTCGCGCTGGTAGATGCGCGCCATCTGCTCCGGGAATCTGGCCTGGATGTCGCGCCAGCTCTGGGTCTCCCACTCGCCGTAGCTCATCTCGCGCAACTCCGGCGTCAGGGTCAGCGGCACAGCGCGTCCTTCGAGGATGGCGCGGGCGGTGTCCGCCGACCTCATAAGGTCGCTGGTCAGGGCGCGGTGGAACGGGACGCGCGCCAGCCGCTCCCGCAGGGTCTCGGCCTGTCGTCGTCCCGTCTCGCTGAGGGGCGTGTCGGTGTAGCCCTGGATGCGCCCTTCGGCGTTCCAGGCGGTCTCGGCGTGGCGGACCAGATAGAGCTTAGCCATGATGCGAGACCGCTACCCCCCCACGTCCCAGCGCGTCCGGCAGCGCGGCCATCAGCCTCTCGCAGTCGGGCAGGCGCCGCGCACCGATGCGGATGAACGAGGGCAGGCCGAAGGATGTGCAGTCGCGGACGCAGAGACCCCGCCGCAGGAGGGCCAGCCGCATGGCGGGGGCGTCACCCACCTCGACGAGCACGAAGTTGGCGAGCGATGGCGCGACGTACAGGCCCATCTCCGAGAGCGCCTCCCGCAGGTATGCGACGGCGCGGCGCACCTCGGCGCGGGCGCGTGTCAGGTGGTCGGCGTCCGCCAGCGCCGCGAGGCCCGCCGCCTGCGCCGCCGCGTTCACGCTCCACGACGGCTGGAATATCCGTAGGCGTTGGGCCACATCTTCCTGCGCCAGGGCATAGCCCAGGCGCAGGCCGGCCAGCGCGCCGTCCTTGGTCATGGAGCGCAGCACCACGACGCGTCCGCTTGCGGTCAGGTCGGACGACGCCCACGGCGCCGCCACGAACGGCGCGTACGCCTCGTCCAAGACCAGCGTCGCGTCCGGCGCGGCGTCGAGGAGACGCAGCACGGCGCGCCTGTCCAGGTACACGCCGGTGGGGTTGTTGGGGTTGCACAGAAACAGGAGGACGGGCGCCTCTTCCGCCAGGACGTGGCATACTTCGTCCATGTCCCACTGGAAGCCCTTCTCCCGCGTGGCCCGGACCTCCACGACGTTCAGCCCCGCCAGGCGGCACGCGACGTCGTACTCTCCGAAGGTGGGGCCCAGCACGACGGCGTACTCTCCGCCTTGCGGAGCCAGCGCGCGAGGAATGAGGTGAATAAGCTCGGTGGCGCCGTTGCCCGGCAGGATGTTTGAAGCAGGTACGCCGTGCAGCCGCGCAAGGGCGTCTCGGAGGGCGCGGCACTCCGGGTCCGGGTAGGCGGACGGGTCGAACCGCGCGAGGGCCTCGCGCACACGGGGCGACGGCCCCAGGGGGTTGACGCTCGCGCTGAAGTCCAGCACCTCCGCCGGGTCCAGGCCCAGGGCGCGGGCCTCCGCGTCGCGCAGGCCGCCGTGGATGGGGCGCGCGGACGAGACCTGGCCGGAGACTGGCGTCTGCATAGCTTTGTATTATAGCAGATAGCGGCGGCGGCCCATGCCTCAAGCCGTGATGGGGAGGTTCAGGAGGGTGAAACCCTCCTGACGGGGGTTGGGGGGGTCCCCCAACCAACTTTATATGGGGAGGGGTGGGGACACCCCAGCTTTGCACATAAACCCCTAATTTAGCGCCACTTTTTGTGCAAGTAACTTTTCTGCACAAAAAGTCAGAACTCATCCGATGGCAATTATCCCCTAACGTCCAACAGCCTAGTTTTAGCCGTCAAGCGGCATCGCTAGGTTTTTACCCTTTGGCCCCTTGGCCCTTGGAGCCTTCTTAAACGTGGTACTCACTTGTTGTTGTGGTGGCATATCTATGCTTTTGCCGTTCAATAGTTCCTCGACCGTGATGATTTGAATTGCAGGATAGTCTTTGTCCCATCCTGGCGAGTGATAGAACCCACCTCCCGCTGCGTCAGCTCTCATCGGCTTCGTCGGCTCCTCAAAACTTATCAGGACGCCTATTTGGGCGCTCTCACGCTGAACAACGCCCTTCAAAGCACGGACATCATCGGGCTTCAACTTACCACCCTTAACAGACAGGATGACTTGCTTTGTTTTCGTTTCGTCTGCTTCGTCGTGGAAGTAGAGCCGCCCATCAATGCCCTTGTCTGCACCTTTCTTTTGGTCAGCCGGACGCGCCCCGACTAGACCCAATGCCCACCACTGGAATTGATACTTGTCGTTTGCAGCGAGTTCTTCCGCATCTGGCAACGTCACAGGCTCCCCAATGATGGTGTAACTCGCCCTACCGTTGGTCATGTCTTTCAGGCGATTCTTAATCAGTGTGATAGCGAGATGCGTGATGTCAATACCTATCCACTGGCGGTTCAGACGTTGGGCGACGGCTATAGTAGTTCCACAGCCGCAAAATGGGTCAAGCACCACTTCCCCTTCGTTGCTACTAGCCTGAATAATGCGCTCCAATAAGGCTTCCGGCTTTTGCGTAGGATAGCCTAAACGCTCACCGCCTGCGGCAATCGGAATGTCATCCCAGAAATCCCCGACAGGGATGCCTTCCTGTTCGTCAAGATATCGTTTCAGGCGCGGGATACCCTCACCGCCCTTCGGAACGATGATGAGTCCTTGCCGGTCTGCTTCCTCCATCCTTTCCCTGGTCCACCGCCACACCTTAGTCACACCCTTGAACGAATAGGTCAAGTTCGGTCGGTCAGGATTCGGGTTCAGCAAGCTCGTCAACTGATAGCGTCGCCCTTGGTCATCTACAAGGCGGTATTGCTCGTCAGCGTTCATATTGGCCGCATAGATCGGATTCCATGTGGCGGTTTTTGTGCCCATAGCATAAGCAAGGATCACATCGTGGCTGGTGGCAAAGCGTGTGAATGCATGGCCTTTCGGGTGTGATCTCCGCCAGACGATTTCATTTCGGAAATTCTGCGGCCCGAACACGGCGTCCATGAGTAGCTTCAAGTAGTGGCTGGCAGTCGGGTCACAATGGAGGTAGATGCTGCCACTGGGCCTTAATACCCTCCTGAGGTCAACCAATCGGGGAGCCATCATAGATAGATAAGCGAGCATGTCGTTCTCGCCCAAGAACGTATGAAATGCCTGCATGACTTGGGAGACCTTACCACCAGCATCTACCATCTTCAGATAGGTTCTGGCTGATTCCTGGTCCCAACCCCAAGTATCCCCAAATGCCTTTATTTGAGCGGCAGAGCGGGAGCCATCTTGTTCGGCAAACAGTACGTTGTAGTCCTGATTGCTATTGAACGGTGGATCGAGGTAGATAAGGTCTACCGTTTCGTCCTTGATGTAGCGGTGGAGAATATCTAGATTGTCGCCGTAGTAGAGAAGGTTTGTTGTATTCAATTGAGGCCCCCTAACGGACATGCGGCTATCACATATCCGTTAGGATTATAACCTACTAAGCAAGTGCTTGAAGGGCTTGATTGAGTGGCGCGGTGACAAGTAACCCTTTTTGTGCAGGCGGCACTTTCTGTGCAAAGCCGGGACACCCCCCAACCCGGCAGGGGCGAGGCTCCTCCACCTCTAATATGCGCGGGGTTTATTGACCAGGTGCTATTTGGGCAGAAGCGGCTTCATCTCCGGCTCCAGAGTCACCCCCAGCGTGTCCATGGCGACGCCCAGAAGCCAGTAGTACCCCACGCCCACGGCCAGGTCCACCGCGCCCTGGGTGCCCAGCAGCTTCTGGATAGCCCGGTAGGTCGCGTCGCTGGCGCGGTAGCGCCGCACCAGGCTCCGCGCGAAGCGGATGACCGCCGCCTCGTGGGCGGGCAGGCCGGTCGTGGCCTTCCGGCGTCTCACCGCGTCAATGGCGGCGTCGGACACGCCCACCTTGCGCGCCACCGGCTCGTGGTAGCTATACTCATAATCGCAGTTGATGTGGCGGGACACCACCAGGATGGCCAGCTCGCGGACGGGCGCGGACAGGCTGGACTTGAAGCGCACGTACTGGCCGAGCGCGCTCACGTGGGCGCAGGCGCCGGGGCTGTGCAGCAGCAGCTTGAACGGATGGGGGACGTGGCCGCGCCCCTGGGCGATGTCCTCGTACATGTGGCGCAGGTCCTGGGGAAGCTCTTCTCGCGTGACGTAGGGTAATCGGGGCATGCTGTCCTCCTGATTTGGATAGTGATGGCGCGCCCGATATCATACACGATTCCGCGCGCCGCCAGCCGGCCAATGGGCGTCGTGCAACCAGGCGCCACCACTCCCTGAACCAACAGCTTGACAGGATACGGCGGCCTTGAGTACAGACCCCTAACCTGCTAGAATTTCATATGTTCGCCTGAGCGAACGAGGAGCGATAGGTCTATGGCAAAAGCCAACGGTAAGGAACGGCAGGGGGCCGCCCAGGAGAGCCGCAAAATCAACGTCGCCATCGTCGGCGTGGGGAACTGCGCCTCATCTCTGGTCCAGGGCGTCTCCTACTACCGTAACGCGCCCACCGACAAGTTTATACCCGGCCTGATGCATCCCCTTCTCGGCGGGTACCATATCTCGGACATCAACTTCGTCGCGGCCTTTGACATTGACAAGAACAAGGTGGGCAAGGACCTGGCGGAAGCCATCCAGACGCCTCCGAACAACACCATCAAGTTCGCCGACGTGGCCGCCACCGGGGTCAAGGTGGAGCGGGGCATGACGCACGACAGTATTGGCAAGTACCTCGCCTCCGTGGTCCACAAGGCCCCCGGCTCCACCGCGGACATCGTGGGCATTCTGAAGGACACCAAGACACACGTGGTGATGAACTACCTGCCCGTGGGCAGCGAGATGGCCACCAAGTGGTACGTGGAGCAGGTGTTGACCGCTGGCTGCGCCCTCGTCAACTGCATCCCCGTCTTCATCGGCAGGGAGAAATACTGGAACAAGCGCTTCCACGACAGGGGCGTGCCCGTCATCGGCGACGACATCAAGTCCCAGGTGGGCGCTACCATCACCCACCGCGTCCTGACGCGCCTCTTCCGCGACCGGGGCGTGCGGCTGGAGCGGACATACCAGCTTAACTTTGGCGGCAACACCGATTTCCTGAACATGCTGGAAAGAGAGCGGCTGGAGTCCAAGAAGATCTCCAAGACCAACTCCGTGACCTCGCAGCTTGACTACGACATCGGCGCGGACAACGTGCACATCGGCCCCAGCGACTACGTGCCGTGGCTGACCGACCGCAAGTGGTGTCACATCCGGATGGAAGGCAGAACTTTTGGAGATGTCCCGCTTAACCTGGAGTTGAAGATGGAGGTATGGGACAGCCCGAA
>JAUSIH010000011.1 GCA_030648205.1 Dehalococcoidia bacterium
CTAATCCAGCCGAAGGTCCGCTTCTTGGTCTCCAGGTTGACGAAGGTCTCGCTGTGGACGATTCCCGGGATGCTGGCGAGACGGGTCTTGATGAAGTTGTTCAGCTCCTCGGCGGAGGGCAGCATCACGCGGATGAAGATGTCATACGTGCCCGTGGTGAAGGCGACGAAGTGGACATCGTTCATCTTGGCAAGCGTCGTGGATACCGCATCGAGTTTGCTGAGGTCCACCTGAAGGCCGATGAGTGCGAGGGCGTTGAAGCCGAGTTTGGGAGGATTGGGCACCGCCGTGACACGGATGACATCCTCCTCAAGAAGGCGCTTGATGCGTCGCCGGACGGTTCCTTCGCTCACGTCCAAGTGCCGGGCGATCTCGGCGTTGGACTCCCGTCCGTCCACCTGCAGTCGCATCATGATCGCGCGGTCAAGTTCGTTGGGGATGGCTGCGCGCCTGCGCGTCCGGGTCTTCCGGCGCAGGGCAGGGGATTTCGTCGGCGCGGGTGCTGTTGCCACCCGGCTCCGAGTACGCGTACGCATACGCCGTCGCGGCATTTGTCGTCCTCCTTGACGTAGTCCGTCGGGCACTATCTCCTGAAAGTTTACCACAGAAGTCCCATTGTCTCCAGGGAGCAATTACGTGATATCTATAATGTTCATATTGTGTTTGTTACCGTGCTATATCACGTAGCATAATATCATGATGCGCACTATTCCGTCAATTAGGCTGTGTGTACCGCATCCAAAAAGCGTTGCGGCGCCCGCCGCTTTTCGCCAGGCTGACGAGGGTGGAATCGCTGCGCCGTCCCGCTGTAGCGCGGTCAGTCTCCTGCTTGACTTGGATGGTCGGAGTGACTATCGTGTGAACCATAGCTCGGCCCGCTCATTTTGACGCTTGAGGAGGACGGATGGAAACGAAACGGCAACTGGTCGTTCTCATGCCTTACGGAGAAGAGCCAGCGTCAAGCCAGAAGAAGCTGGCGCCGCGCCTGGACACTGTGCGCGGCAAGACCATCGGCATTATCAACAACACGTGGAATTGCATGAATGTCGCCACGGACGAACTCCGCCGCCTTCTGGTGAGCGAGTACGGCGCCGCGGAGGTTATCGAAAAGCAGACGCCCGCGACCATTCCGCTGCGCGCCGTCGACATGGATGATCTGGCGAAGCGTGCGGACGCGGTGATCTGCGGCATTGGCAACTGAGGCTCGTGCACGGCGTGGTGTATCCACGATAGCATGGAATTAGAGGCGCGGGGCGTCCCCACCGTCACTCTGGCCACCCAGTACTTCGAGGTGCTGGCCAGGATGACCGCCAAGGGCAAGCGTCTGCCCGATCTGCCTCTGACGGTTCTGCCGCACCCGCTCAACCCTTTGCCTGACGCCCAGATCCGCGAGGCCGTGCGGAAACAGGCGTCGCACATGGTGGAGGCGTTGACCAAGGTCAAGCAGCCTATCAAGGTCTAAGGTCAGGTTGGCCTGTATTTGATAAAGGAGACAGCCGATGCCCGGGCAACCGTTTACATCCACGCGCCAGACCTTGGACGATGACCTGGATGGTGTTTTCGACTTCTTCTACGACAAGGGCTATACCGACGGTTTGCCCATTGTTCCACCCACGGAAGAAAGGGTGGCGCGCATGGTGGCCTCTGCCGGTCGCAACGCCGGTGAGAACATCGGGCGCATCCCACCCGCCAACGGGCAGGCCACTATTGAAAAGATAGCCGTCAATGCGGTCATGGCGGGCTGCCGCCCGGAGTACATAGGTGTCCTGATCGCCGCGGTGGAAGCCATCACCGAACCGCAATACCTGCTTCAGTCCATCCAGCCCACCACGAATCCCATGACTCCCGCCTTCGTCATCAACGGGCCGGTGCGCAAGGCCCTGAATATCAACTGTGGCGCGGGGGTGATGGGCCCCGGCTGGCGCGCCAACGCCACCATAGGCCGGGCGGTCCGGCTGCTGCTGCTGAACATCGGCGGCGCCATCCCCGGCGAGGTGGACAAGTGCACGCAGGGGTTTGTGGGCAAGTACACCCTGTGCATCGGCGAGAACGAGGAGGAGAGCCCGTGGCCTCCTCTGCACGTGGAGCGTGGCTTCAAGCCGGAGGACAGCACCGTCACCGCCATCACGGTGAACAGCAGCATCAACCTGCACGACAGCAGCCACCGGTGGGAGGACCTGTTGCACTCGCTGACCCTGGGCCTCCTGGACCCCACGTCCAACAACTACCTCCACATTAATGCGGAGGCCCTGGTCGTCCTTAATCCGCTCCATGCCCGCATCCTCTCGGACGCGGGCTATACCAGGGAGAAGCTCCGGGCGCACTTCCACAAGAACGTGCGCATCCCGATTGACTGGCTGTCCGAGCGGCGCCAGCACCTGCGCATGGGCGAGGGCGCCGAGTACTTCCAGATTGACGGCAAGGCGCCCATCGTCTGGCGTCCGGAGGACTTCTTTCTGGTGGTGTCCGGAGGCCTGCAGGGAGGCCATTCCTGCTTCATGCCCGGCGGAATGGGGCGGAGCGTCACCAAGAAGATAGCGGTCGTCTAGCCCGGCAGAGTCGTCGCATCTCTACGGTCGAAACGTCCGCCGAACTCTCGTCGTGTGGCCGCCATTCCCTCTCATCGTCCTTCTGGACGTCGGCGGGATTCCGTCATACCGCGTCCTCTGATCCGCCCGTTCGCCAATCCCTCGTCAGCCTTGAGGTCCCCCGCATTCGGACCTCCTGGAAGTCTGGACGTGCATCGTGCTGCCTGGCGGTGTGCGTAGTAGCTATGTGACAAAAGTCACATACAGCCCTGTAAGCACATACTTAAAATGGGAAACGATACCCGTGGGGTAGCTTGGGATAGGGATACTCCTGGTGCGATTGCATCGTGTGTAGACCAGTCCCGCGGGTCTACGCCTAAAAGTGATGCAATTCACAAATATTTAGAAAAGGAATGCATTCAGGGCGCTGGGCGAGCCTCATGTCGTACAGATGCGTCCAGCAGACCGGGGATGCCGGCGAGAAGGAGAAGGAGGTAGCATGCTCTGGGCAAAGACAAAGGTGGTCCAAGGAGTAGTCGGTGTACTTGCGGTGGCGCTTCTCGTGGGACTGAGCGCCTGCCAGACCGGCGCGTCCGGTCCCTCGGGCGCGGCGCCCGCGGCAGGGCTGTCCGCCAACGCCGCGGACGTCGCCAAGGCGCGGAGCCTGACGCCTGACGATGTCAGCGCCGCCCTGAAGACGTACGTCCCCGGCGGCAAGTATGACGACTACTACATGTTCGCGTCGGGCGGTCAGTCGGGCCAGGTCTTCGTATTCGGCCTGCCGTCCATGCGTCTGCTCAAGACGATTGCCGTGTTCACTCCGGAGTCCTGGCAGGGCTACGGCCAGGGCGAGGAGGACACGATGAAGATCCTGGACGAGGGCAAGTTCAAGAACAACCCCATCCTCTGGGGCGACACGCACCACCCCGCCCTCAGCGAGACCAACGGTCAGTACGACGGCCAGTACCTGTTCATCAACGACAAGGCGAACGGGCGCATCGCGGTTATTGACCTGCGGGATTTCCGGACCAAACAGATCGTCAAGAACCCCGTCATGATCAACAACCATGGCGGCGCGTTCGTGACTCCCAATACGGATTACATTATTGACCCGTCCCAGTACGCCGTGCCCCTGGACTTCCAGTACGCGCCCATCAGCGAGTACAAGGAGAAGTACCGGGGCCTGATCACCTACTGGAAGTTCGACCGCCAGAAGGGGCGCATTGACCCCGCGCAGTCGTTCGCCATTGAAGTCCCGCCGTACTGGCAGGACCTCTGCGACGCGGGCAAGCTGGTCAGTGATGGCTGGGCCTTCTGCGGCTCGTTCAACTCTGAGATGGCGACGGGCGGCATCGAGGAGGGCAAGCCTCCATTCGAGTCCGGCACGGCCCAGCGAGACATGGACTACCTCCACGTCATGAACTGGAAGAAGGCGGAGGAGGTCGTCAAGGCGGGCAAGGCCCAGACCATCAACGGTATGAAGGTCATCCGTTTGCCCACCGCCGTGTCTGAAGGCATCCTGTACCTGGCGCCGGAGCCCAAGAGCCCCCACGGCTCGGACGTGACGCCCAAGGGCGACTACATCGTTGTAGGCGGCAAGCTGGACCCCCACGTTACCATATTCAGCTTCAAGAAGATGCAGGACGCCATCGCCAAGCAGAGCTTTGACCGGGACTCCTTCGGCGTGCCGGTCTTCAAGTTCAACGAGGTTATGGAGGCCCAGGTGGAGCTGGGGCTCGGCCCGCTGCACACCGTGTTTGATGACCAGGGTTACGCCTATACCAGCCTCTTTCTGGACAGCGGCGTGGTCAAGTGGAGCCTGGGCGCGCCCTACCGCACGGAAGGCGGGTGGAAGCGCGTGGAGCACATCCCGACACAGTACAACCTCGGCCACCTGACCGCGGTGGAGGGCGACACGGTCTCGCCCGGCGGCAAGTTCGTGGTGGCGCTCAACAAGTGGTCGGTGGACCGGTTCCTACCGGTGGGGCCGCTGCATCCGCAGAACCTGCAGCTCATTGATATCACTGGCTCCAAGATGCAGGTCCTGTATGACGCGCCCGTTGGCGTCGGCGAGCCGCACTATGCCCAGATCATCAAGGCGGAGCGGCTGAAGCCCTGGAAGGTCTATCCGGAGACGGGCTGGAACGCGCGGGCGCAAGCCAAGGACCCGAATGCGACCACGGCTGGCAAGGAGAAGATCGAGCGGCGCGGCAAGACTGTGGAAATCTGGATGCGCGCCATGCGCAGCAACTTCAACCCGGAGCGCATCACGGTCAAGAAGGGCGACCATGTCATCTGGCACATCACCAGTATCGAGCGGACGGAGGACGCCACGCACGGGTTCGCTCTGCCCGGCTACAACATCAACCTGAGCATTGATCCGGGCGAGACGGTTACCTTCGAGTTCGACGTGACCGAGAGCGGCGTCTTCACCTACTACTGCACGGAGTTCTGCTCCGCGCTGCACTTGGAGATGGCGGGCTACTTCATGGTGGAGCCATAAGGGGAGTATCATGGGAGTGGAGCGTCAGGGGAGGCGCTCCACTCCCGCCTCGGCCAAAGCCTAGCCCGTGTGAGGGGATGGACTATGAATGTGATAGGGAATGCATCTGTCCTGGAGCGGCCCGTTCAGTGCGCTGAGCAACCCAGCGTGTCACGCGAGGCAAAGGTGGGCAAGGCGCTGCATGGTTGGGTTCCCCAGTTCCTGCTGATAGCGGCCGCAGCCCTCATAGGGGCGTCGCTCCTGTTCTCATTCTGGGGGATGAACCTCCGCGCTCCGCAGTATCCCGGCGGCTTGAAGGCGCGGATTTACATCACGCACCTGGCAGGCGACATCCAGGAGTTGAACGGCCTCAATCACTACATTGGCATGATGAATCTGAACCAAGCCGCCGCCCTGGAGCGTTCCCTCGCGGTCTATCTCATTCCGACGTTCGCGCTTCTCACGCTGGCCGCGGCGTTTGTCCGGCTGCGCTGGTGGTGGCTGCTGGCGATTCCCGCGCTGGGGTTGCCGGTGGTGTTCATCGCCGACCTCGGCGCATGGCTGTATTACGCGGGGCATGCGCTGGACCCGCGCGCGCCGCTCAGTTCCAGCATCAAGCCGTTCACGCCGCCCGTGCTCGGCGAAGGGAAGATTGGCCAGTTCACTGTTGTCGCCTTCTTTGAGACGGGGTTCTATCTCGTCCTGGCGGCGTCCAGCCTGATAGTGGCGGCGATAGCGCTGCGGTGGCGCGCCGCGGCGTCCCGCCGCGCGGGGTGAACCATGCTGGTGGCCGTGCTGCTGGCGGCTCTCCTGGGTGGCGCGACGCTTGTCGTATCGCCTCAGGGGCCATACACGTCGCTGGCGGCGGCGCTGGCGGCGGCCCGCCCGGGCGACACCGTCGAGGTGCATGGCGGCAGGTATAGTGGCAACTTCGTCATTGATAAGCCCTTGAGCCTCATCGGCATCGGGTCGCCGGTGCTGGACGGCCAGGGAACGGGGACGGTGGTGCATATCACCGCCCCCGATGTTGTTCTAAGGGGCTTCGTTGTCCGGGGCAGCGGCGAGAACCTGGAGCGCGAGGATGCGGGCATCCTGGTCTCGGCCCCCCGCGTACGCCTCGAAGAGAACCGGTTGGAGGATGTGCTCTTCGGCATTGAGGTGCAGGAAGCGCCGGAGGCGGTCCTGCGAGGCAACACTATTGAGGGAAAGGCCCTGCCGGTAGCCCTGAAGGGTGACGCCATCCGGCTCTGGGCCAGCCCGCGCAGCGTGGTGGAGGACAATACGGTCCGGGGGGCGCGGGACCTGCTTTTCTGGTACTCGGACGGGACGACCATTCGCCGCAACCGCGTGACCGACGGTCGCTACGGCCTCCATCTCATGAAGACCAGCGACACGACGATTGAGGGCAACGCTCTGGAGGACAACTCCGTCGGCGTCTACCTCATGTACGCCCGGAACGTCTCGTTGCTGGGGAACACGCTGGCGCGCAACCGTGGGCCGAGCGGCTTTGGCATTGGCCTGAAGGACACGGAGGACGTGGTTGTCCGGGACAATGTGGTGCTGGACAACCGCGTCGGCGTATATATGGATACGTCGCCCAACGCCACGCACACGTTCCGACGAAATGCGTTTGCATACAACGGCGTGGGCGTTGTGGTATTTCCGGACGTGCAGGGCACCACGTTCAGCGAGAACAGCTTCGTGGACAACCTGGAGCAGGTGTCCATCCGGGGCGGCGGTGACCTCAAGGGCAACGCATGGGCTGCGGCGGGCCGGGGCAATTTCTGGAGCGACTACGTGGGATACGACGGCAACGGCGACGGTCGGGGAGACGTGCCCTATCGGTCCGAGAGGCTGTTCGAGGACCTGATGGACAGCTATCCGCTGCTCCGCCTGTTCATCTTCAGCCCCGCGGCGCAGGCGGTGGACACGGCGGCGCGGGCGTTCCCCCTGGTCCAGCCCCAGCCCAAGGTAGTTGACCCGGCGCCGCTGATGCAGCCGATCCTGCCCGCCCTTCTGGCGGAGACGCCGCCCGCGTCACCGCTGCCGCTGCTCGGAGCGTCCCTGCTGCTGACGGGACTCGCCCTGGGCCTGGTGGGTGCGAGTCGCGGCGGGCTCGGGCGCGGACACGCCGTTCGTCGTGGCGCGCAGGTGCGAGAGGAGGCGCCGGTCGTATCCGTTCGCTCGCTCTCCAAACGCTTTGACGGCGTGCAGGCGCTCACGGACGTCAGCTTTACCGTTGCCGCGGGGGAGGCCGTGGCCCTCTGGGGGGCCAATGGCGCGGGCAAGACCACGGTGCTGAAATGCGTTCTGGGCCTTGTGTCATACCAGGGCTTAATTCAGGTGGGCGCGTGGGACGCCGCGCGTCAGGGCAAGCAGGCGCGGCGGCTGTTGGGCTACGTGCCCCAGGACCCGGCCTTCTATCCCGATATGACCGTGGGGCAGACCGTGGAGCTGTTCCGCCGTCTGCGCAAGGTGGATGCGGGGCGTGGGGCGGATGCGCTCCGTACGGTGGGCCTGGAGGACCAGAGGAACAAGGCGGTACGCGCTCTCTCCGGAGGGATGAAGCAGCGCCTGGCCCTGGCCGTGGCCCTCCTGGGCGACCCGCCGGTGCTGCTGCTGGACGAGCCGACGGCGAATCTGGACACAAGTGGCCGCGAGGCCTTTATCGGCCTGCTGAAGACGCTCAAGTCTGAAGGCAAGACCCTTATTCTTACATCGCACCGCTTCAGCGAGGTGGAGGCCCTGTGTGACAGGGTGGTGGCGCTCAACCAGGGACGCGTGGAGTTCATCGCTGCGCCCCATGACGCGGCGCGGTCGCTGGGATTGCAGACGGAGGTGCGGCTGCGCGTGGACTCTGACGTGGTGGAGCGGGCCGTGGCCCTGCTGCGGGCGGACGGCTTCACAGCGTCGCGCAACGGCCACGGCGTACGTGTGCGGGTGGACGCGCGCCGTAAGCTCGAGCCTCTGCGTATCCTGGAGGGCGCCGGAGTCCCGGTGGAGGACATGGACGTGGGGGACCAGCCATGGACGTGAGCAACGTGGTGATCCTGGCCCGCAAAGAGTTCCGGGATGCCCTGCGGAATCGGTGGTTCCTGTTCTATGCCGCCGCCTTCACCATCCTGGCCCTGGGCCTCTCCTACCTGGCCATGTCCGGTGCGGGGATGGGTGGCCTGGCCGGGTTCGGGCGCACGGCGGCCAGCCTGATTAACCTCGTCCTGCTCATCGTCCCGCTGATGGGCCTGACCGCGGGCGCCACGGGCCTGGCGGCGGAGCGAGAGCGCGGCACGCTCACGACTCTCCTGGCGCAGCCGGTGAGCCGCGCCGAGGTGTTCCTGGGGAAGGCCCTGGGCCTGGCGCTCGCCCTGCTGGCCTCACTCGGCCTCGGCTTTGGCGTGGCCGGAGTGGCCCTGGCCGCGGGCGGCGGCGGAGGCGACGCCACCGCGTACCTGGGACTGGCGGGCATGGCGGTGCTGCTGGCCTTCGCGGCGCTTGCCCTGGGCCTGCTTATCTCCGCGCTGGCGCGCCGCTCCGCGGTGGCCCTGGGCATGGCGGTGGTCCTGTGGCTGGGCATGGTCTTTGTGGGCGAGCTGGGTCTCATGGGCACGGTGGTGGTGATGAAGCTGCGCGCGGGCGAGCTCCTCGCCCTGGCCCTGCTGAACCCGCTGCAGGTGTTCAAGATGGCCGCTGTCCTGGCGCTGCGGGCGACCCCTGAGGTGCTGGGCCCCGCCGGGCTTTACGCGGCGGACGTGATGGGGCAATGGCTCCTGCCCGCGCTCGTTGGCCTCCTGGCCGTATGGGTCGCGCTGCCGATGGCGGCCGCCTACGTGGTCTTCTCCCGCTCGGAAGAGGCATGAGGTCGCTTCTGGCGGCCCTGCTCCCCGCGATGCTGTCTCTCGTCGTGGGGGCGTGCGCCGCATCGTCCGGCGCCGTGCGTCCGCCGGACATCCGCTATGGGCGCAGCGTTTGCGACAGTTGCGGCATGATCATCTCCGACGAGCGGTACGCGTGTGGCTACGTGCTGGCGTCCGGCGAATCGCGCATCTTCGACGATATTGGAGAGATGGCGGCGGAGCTGCGGGAGCGCCGCCCCGCGGGCGCGGCGGTGTTCGTGCATGACTACGAGACGAAGGACTGGATACGGGCGGAGGGCGCCTCTTTCGTGTATAGTGGGGACTTTCGCTCCCCCATGGGCGGGGGCCTCGCGGCCTTCGCCGGCAGGGAGCGGGCCGAGGCGCTGGCGACGCGCTACGCCACGACGGCCATGACTTGGGAGCAGGTCATGGCGCGGGCGGGTACGCCGGTCCCCGGTCACTAGCACGATACTTGGTACGGTGCTCACTGGCATTGAGGCGAGAGCCGCTGCGTGACTTCGCGCGCTTGAAGAGTATTACCGCCCTCGCGCTTGTGGCGTTTGCCCTTGCGCTGGCGGGCTGCGCTGACGGAGACCT
Organism: Dehalococcoidia bacterium; assembly: GCA_030648205.1. Lineage (NCBI taxonomy): Bacteria > Bacillati > Chloroflexota > Dehalococcoidia > Dehalococcoidia bacterium. Next base: position 9,462 of record JAUSIH010000011.1, read on the forward strand.
GGATGCGTCCAGCCCCGTGAGCGTGGCGCAGGGCCGGCTGGTGTTTAACGGCGCGTGCTCCTCGTGTCACGGTGCGGACGCCCGCGGCATCTCCGGACTGGGCAAAATCCTGGCGCCCAGCCCCTTCGTCCAGAGGCTCACGGACGATGAGCTGCTGGACTTCATCAAGAAGGGCCGAGACATCGGGGATCCCGCCAACACCACGGGCGTGGCCATGCCGCCCAAAGGCGCCAACCCCGCTCTCACGAATTCGCAACTCCGCAGCGTCATCGCCTACCTCCGCTCCCTCCAGTAGCCGTCTTTAGGACATCGTATAATATAGCGTGGTCGCCTATCTTGCCACGTCTCATTGCCCGTGAGGTCGTTTCCAGATTGCAGCAGACGAGTGTCCCCCGTAAGGTCCTGGTGGTCGAGGACGAGGCCAGCCTCCGTGAGGCGCTGCGCTACAACCTGGGCCGGGCTGGCTATACTGTCTTCGCCGTGGGGGACGGCATGGAGGCGCTGGACGTGGCCCGACGCGAGAAGCCGGACGTGATTATTCTGGATATCATGCTCCCCAGCCTGAACGGGCTGGAGGTCTGCCGCCAGCTCCGCAGGGAAATGGCGACGCCCGTCCTGCTGCTCACCGCCCGGGGGACGGAGACGGACAAAGTCGTTGGTCTGGAGACGGGCGCCGACGACTACATGACGAAGCCCTTCAGCCTGCGGGAGCTGCAGGCCCGCGTGCGCGCTCTGCTGCGCCGCGCCGCCACGGGCGGAGCGCCGCCGCTTGGGACCGGCCTGCTGCGCTCTGGCGATCTGGAGGTGGACGAGGCCCGCCACCAGGTCACCCTGGGCGGTGTGCCGGTGTCCCTCAAACCCAAGGAATTTGCGCTTCTGGCTTACTTGGCCCGGAACAAGGGCATTGCCCTCAGCCGCGAGCACATGCTGGAGAAGGTCTGGGGCTACGATTACGAGGGCGACGTCCGCACTGTGGACGTGCACATCCGCTGGCTGCGCGAGAAGCTGGAGACAGACCCCGGGGAACCTCGGCGCATCGTCACCGTCCGGGGCATCGGCTATCGCTTTGACGGATAGCGGCTGGTAGGGATGTAAGATGTTCCGCTCCATTCAGTGGCGTATCGCTTTCTTTTACACGGCGCTCATCGTCGTCTCCATGAGCCTGGTGACGGTGTATCTCCTGAACCTCGTCTGGCAGAATCATCTGGACACGGTCCGCACTCAGTTGGGCGGCGAAGCCCGGCTGATAGCAATCTCCAGTCTTCCTCTTCTGGAGCAGGGCGCCAGCTCGCAGGACGTTGACGCGCTGGCTGATCGGCTGGCGGCGCGTATCGGCGCACGGGTCACGGTCCTGGGGCCGGACGGCAACGTCCTGGGCGACTCGGAAGGGCCGTCGGTGGAAGGCGCCAACCAGGCCGCCCAGCCCGAGGTGCGCGACGCACTGCGGCAGGGCTTTGGCGTGGCCACGCGGGCCGGACCGGATGGCGTCCAGGTCATGCTGGTGGCGGCGTCCATTCAGCGAGATACGCGTGTCCTGGGGGTAGCCCGTGTGGCCTTGCCGCTCACGCAGGTGGAGGAGTCACTTCGGGAGATCATAGCCACGGTCATCTTGGCCGCCATCGTCCTGGTGGCGCTGACGGTGCTGCTGGCTGTTTACATAGCCCGCCGCATAGCGGGGCCCGTTGGACTGATGACGCAGAGCGCCCGGCGGATGGCCGCGGGCGACCTGGACCAGAAGATTTACGTGCCGGCCAGTGGCGAGGTGGGCGAGTTGGCCAAGTCGTTTAACGACATGGCGGCGAGCCTCAAACGCACGATTGACGCCATCAACCTGGAGCGGAGCAAGCTGGAGGTGGTGCTGCAGGATATGGCGGACGGCCTTCTGATGACGGACAGGGAGGGCGTGGTCATCCTGGCGAATCCCGCGGCGGCGCGCATCTTCGGCGGCGACGCCAGGGGGTATATCGGGAAGACGTTCATTGAGGTTGTGCGTGACCATGATCTGAGCAGGCCGCTCCTGGAGTGTCTGAGCAGGGGGCAGCAACAGGTACAGAACGTAGAGTTGGGCGGACTGGAGAAGCGCTACGTCCGCATCATCGTCGCGCCCATCCGCCACGCGGGCTCACCGTATGCGCTGGCGCTCTTCCAGGATGTGACGGAGCTGCGGCGGCTGGAGAACGTGCGGCGGGAGTTTGTGGACAATGCCTCGCACGAGCTGCAGACGCCCCTCGCCTCCATCAAGGCGCTGGTGGAGAGCCTGCAGGAAGGCGGTCTGGATGACCCGGTGGTGGCGCGCGACTTCCTGGCGCGGACCGCCAGCGAGGTGGACAAGCTGACCAGCATGGTGAATGAACTGCTGGAACTCTCTCGTCTGGAGTCAGGGCAGTCCGGACTGGTGATGGCGCCGACGGATCTGGGCGAGGTCGTGCGCGAGGCGGCGCGCAACCTGGAGCCGCAGGCCGAGCGCAAGGGTCTGACGCTGACCGTGGATACCGCATCGGGGCCTCTGACGGTCAAGGCGGACAGACGCCGCCTTATTGAAGCGGTGGCGAATCTGGTGGACAACGCCATCAAGTTCACGCCGGACGGCGGACGCATCCAGGTCTCCGTCCGTCCGGAAGGCGACCGGCTGGAGGTGACTGTGGCCGACACCGGCGTGGGCATCGCCTCCCAGGACCTGCCCCATATCTTCAAGCGCTTTTACAAGGTGGACAGGTCGCGCGCCGGAGAAGGCGTGGGTCTGGGCCTCGCTATCACCAAGCACATCGTCCAGGCCCACAGCGGCACTGTCCGGGTGGAGAGCACCCTGGGCAAAGGCTCCGTCTTTACCGTTACCCTCCCCGTTGCCGGCGTCTGCTAGTCGTTAACAGTCCGTTAAGAACCGCTTCACATACTGTTAATAGGCTATTAAGCTGTCGTTAAGATCTGTCGTCTACCGTGGAAGTGGGCGTACCGCACAGGTGCGTGCCAAGAAGGAGGAACGGTAGATGGACTCAGCAAACAGGAGGCCTATGGCAGGCAAGGTATTCGTCGCGGCGGTGATGGCGGGCATTCTCATGCTCTCGGCATGCACTTCCGCTCTTCAGGCGCCGCAAGCGCCTGCTCCCGCCGCCGGCGCTCAGCCCGTATCCACGGGCAGGGTGGACTATGCCAGGCTCAGCGGAAACATCACGGCGGACGGCTCCAGCACCGTCTTTCCCATCACGGAGGCGGTGGCGGAGGAGTTCGGCAAGCTCACCGGCGGCAAGGTGCGCGTGACGGTGGGTATATCCGGCACGGGCGGCGGGTTCAAGAAGTTCTGCAACGGCGAAACGGACATCCAGGACGCATCCCGGCCTATCAAGGACACCGAGGGAGACGCCTGCGCCAAGAGCGGGATCGAGTACGTTGAGGCCCCCGTGGCCATTGACGGCCTCACCGTCATGGTGAACCCCCAGAACACCTTTGTCACCTGCGTGACGGTGAAGGAGTTGAAGACCCTGTGGGCGCCGGAGGCCCAGGGGAAGATCACCCGCTGGAACCAGGTCCGCCCCGAGTGGCCCAATGAGCCCATACGGCTGTACGGCGCGGGCGCGGACTCCGGCACCTTCGACTATTTCACCGAGGCCATTGTGGGCAAGGCCCAGTCCTCCCGCGGCGACTTCACCGCCAGCGAGGACGACAACGTTCTCGTCCAGGGCATCAGCGGGGACAAGAACGCGCTGGGGTTCTTCGGCTACGCCTACTATGCCGAGAATAAGGGCAAGCTGAAGGCGCTCGCCATTGACGGCGGCAAAGGGTGCGTGGCCCCCACGGAGGAGACCATCAACAACGGTACCTACGCGCCGCTCTCCCGGCCCATCTTCATCTACGTGCGCAGGGAGGCGGCGGCCCGCCCTGAGATCAAGGAGTTCGTCCGCTACTATCTGAGCGACCAGGGCCAGAAGCTGGTCGGGCAGGTCGGCTATATCCCCTTCCCGGCCAAGGTGTACCAGTTGGCCCTGGCGCGGTTCGAGTCGGGAAAGCTGGGTACCCTCTTTGGCGGTAGGACGCCTCAGAAGGGCGCCGTCCAGGACATCCTTGCGGCCAACCAGTAGAACGCGGACACGGCCACACACAGACAACACGGCCCGTCGGCGGCGCGGCACCGGCGGCGGCGCGGCCGCCGGTGCGCGTCCTGGGGCTGGTCGCGCGAGGTAGCGATGCGGAGCGTGGAGACACTGGAGAGCGCAGGGGAGAGCGGTAGGCGGCAGGCCGCGGCTGCCTTTCGCCAGCGGCACCTCTGGAGGAAGCTCCTCTCCGAGCGCCTCATCAAGCTGCTGCTCCTCCTCTTCAGCACGGTGTCCATCGTTACGACGGTGGGTATTGTCTCCATCCTGATATTCGAGACAGTCCTCTTTTTTCAGGAGGTCTCCATTTTCAGGTTTCTCACCGAGACGGAATGGACGCCTCTCTTTGTCCAGAAGCATTTCGGTATCCTGCCGCTGCTGGCTGGCACCTTTCTGACGTCGGTGGGGGCCATGGTCGTGGCGCTGCCGCTGGGGCTTCTCAGCGCCATATATTTGAGCGAATACGCGCCGGACCGCATTCGGCGCGTGCTCAAGCCTGTCCTGGAGGTGCTGGCGGGCATTCCGACCGTGGTGTACGGGTACTTCGCCCTCCTCTTCGTCACGCCCATCCTGCGCTCCATCTACCCTGAGATAGCCGTTTTCAACGCCCTGAGCGCCTCCATTGTGATGGGCATCATGATCCTGCCCATGGTCTCCAGCCTCAGCGAAGACGCCATGCGGGCGGTGCCCCGACATCTCAGGGAGGCCGCCTACGGGCTGGGCGCCACCAAGCTGGAGGTCTCGACGAAGGTGGTCGTCCCCGCAGCGCTCTCCGGGATTGTGGCGGCCTTTATCCTGGCTATGTCCCGCGCGGTGGGCGAGACGATGATCGTCGTCATTGCGGCGGGCCAGAACCCTACACTGACGTTGAACCCCTTTGTTCCCGTTGAGACCATGACGGCGTACATCGTCCAGGTTAGCCTGGGCGATACACCCACGGGCACGCTGGAGTTCAAGACCATCTTCGCCGTGGGCATGACCCTCTTCGTGCTTACCCTGGGGATGAACATCCTCAGCCAGTTCGTTGTGCGACGGTTCCGGGAGGAGTACCAGTAGATGGCCACTATCTCGCACTCCGCTTTTCAGGCGCGGCTGGCGCACAGGAAGCGCCTTGGCCGTATCTTCCAGGCCCTGTGTCTGCTGGCCATTGTGGTGGCCCTGGGTATGCTGGCGGCGCTGCTGGCGGACGTGCTGTGGCGAGGGCTGCCACGATTGAGCTGGGACTTCATTAACAGCTTTCCGTCCCGCTTCCCGGACCAGGCGGGTATCAAGGCTGCGCTCGTGGGCAGCATTTACCTGCTGGCTATCGTGGCGGTCGTCGCCTTCCCCCTGGGCGTGGGCGCGGCCATCTACCTGGAGGAGTACGCAGCCCGGAGCTGGTTCGCCAGTGTGATTCAAACGAACATATCCAACCTGGCTGGCGTGCCTTCCATCATCTATGGTCTGCTGGGGTTGGAGCTTTTTGTGCGCGTGATGGACATGGGCAAGAGCGTCCTGGCGGGCGGGCTGACCCTGGCCCTGCTGGTGCTTCCCGTCATCATCATCGCGGCGGAGGAGGCGATTCGGGCCGTCCCGTCCTCGATTCGGGAGGGAGCGTATGCCCTCGGCGCGACGAGGTGGCAGGCGATATGGCACCTGGTGCTGCCCCAGGCCTTTGCTGGCATTCTCACCGGCGTCATTCTTGCGCTCAGCCGCGCCCTGGGCGAGACGGCGCCGCTGATTGTCATGGGGGCGCTGACCTTTGTCCCCTTTGTCCCGGACGGCCTCGGTAGCCGGTTCACCGTTCTCCCCATCCAGATATTCAACTGGGTGTCCCGCCCCCAGGCGGGCTTTCATGCGACGGCGGCGGCGGGCATCATTGTGCTGCTCGTTCTGCTGCTGACCATGAACGGCGCCGCGATCTTCCTCCGCAACAGGTTCCAGCGCAGGGCCGAAGGATGATCCTTATGGAGAACACCCCGGTCCTCCAAGCGAAAAACCTGAGCTTCTACTACGGGCCCAAGCGGGCGCTGAAGAACGTCACGCTGGATATCCAGCGGGGCAGGATAACAGCGCTCATCGGCCCGTCCGGTTGTGGAAAGAGCACCTTTATCCGCTGCTTCAACCGGATGAATGAGCTTATCTCCGGCACCAGGGCCGTTGGCCAGGTGCTCTTTGAGGGACGAGACCTGTACGCTCCGGGGGTGGACCCGACGGAGATCCGCTACCGCATCGGCATGGTGTTCCAGAAGCCCAACCCGTTTCCCAAGTCCATCTTTGAGAATGTGGCCTTTGGTCCCCGCGTCAACGGCTACCGTGGTAACATGATGGAGTTGGTGGAGCAGACCCTCCAGAAGGCCGCTCTGTGGGACGAGGTCAAAGACAAGCTGTCCCATTCCGCATTCCAGCTCTCCGGCGGGCAGCAGCAGCGCCTCTGCATCGCGCGGGCGCTGGCGGTGCAGCCGGAGGTTATCCTTATGGACGAGCCGTGCAGCGCCCTGGACCCCCTCGCCACGTTGAAAATCGAAGACCTGATGCGCGAGTTGACAAATAACCATACAATTGTCATCGTCACGCACAACATGCAGCAGGCGGCCCGCGTTTCGGACATGACCGCCTTCTTAATGATGGATGAGGACAGGGCCGGGTTCCTGGTCGAGTACGGCGAGACCAAGCAGATAT
>JAUSIH010000012.1 GCA_030648205.1 Dehalococcoidia bacterium
TGGGCATGGCGGTCGTGGCGACGGCGCTCCTGGGCGCGGCCTTCGACTGGGTGCTCACCTCCGCCTACCAGGCGCAGACGAAAGCCGGACACCGCACGGACTTCTGGGGCAGTCGCGGCGGCTTCCGCGGCGGCCCGTGGATGGGGGGCGGCTTCGGCGGTGGTGGAGGCGGCGGCGGGTTCGGGGGGTTCGGCGGCGGAGGCTCCGGAGGCGGCGGCGCCAGCGGGAAGTGGTGAAGCCAGAGTTGGGGACTGCTCCGCTTTCCTTCGCGCTTCTCTCGCGCTACAATAGTCTTTTGCCATGCTAGTGAAGGAACGCATCGCCCAACTGGTGCAGGCCGCCGCCACGGAGGCGGTCCAACGTGGCCTGCTGCCCTCCATCTCCCTGCCGGACGTCCTCATCCAGCAGCCCCAGAACCCGGAGCACGGCGATTACGCCACCAACGTGGCGCTCAAGTTAGCGCGCGCCGCCCGCAAAAGCCCCCTTGAGATCGCCAGGACGCTCGCCGACACCATGCCCCAGGCCGACGAAATCGCGGAAACCCGCGTCGCGCCGCCCGGCTTCATCAACTTCGTCCTCTCCGACGCCTGGCTGAAACGCCAGGTGGTGGAAGTCCTTTCCGCGGGTGACGACTTCGGCAGTTCCACCACGGGCGCCGGACAGAGCGTGCAGGTGGAGTTCGTCAGCGCCAATCCCACCGGCCCCATCCACGTGGGCCACGGGCGCGGCGCCGTCCTGGGAAGCACGCTGGCCAACGTCCTTAGCGCCGCGGGCTACAACGTCCAGCGCGAGTACTACATCAACGACGCGGGCAGCCAGATTGAGGCGTTCCGCCGCAGCCTGTGGGCGCGCTACCAGCAGGCCCTGGGCGTCCCGGCCGAGATGCCCGCCGAAGGCTACGTGGGCGCGTACATGGTGGAGCTAGGCCAGGCGATGGCCGGGGAGCACGGACGCCGCTTCTTGGAGATGCCCGAAGAGCAGGGCCGGGAAACGCTCGGCGAAATTGGGCTTCAGAAGATGCTTGCGGAGATCCGCCAGGACCTGGCCCGCCTGAGCGTGGACTTCGACGTGTGGTTCAGCGAGCGGACGCTCTTCTCCGCCGGGCAGTACGACCGCGCGCTGCGCCTCCTGCGGGAGCGCAACGTCGTGCGGGAGAAGGAGGGCGCCCTGTGGTTCGCCTCCACCGCGCTGGGCGACGACAAGGACGCGGTGCTGGTGCGGAGCAGCGGCCTGCCCACCTACTTCGCCTCGGACGTGGCGTACCACTACAACAAGTTCGTGGAGCGCCATTTCCAGCGCGTCATCAACATCTGGGGCGCCGACCACCAGGGCCACGTGCCGCGCATGAAGGCGGTGGTGAGCGCCCTGGGCGTCGAGCCGTCGCGCCTGGAAGTCGTCATCTCCCAACTGGTGACGTTGAAGCGCGGCGACCAGACCCTGCGCCTCTCCAAGCGCACCGGCGACATCATCACCCTGCGCGAGGTGCTGGACGAGGTCGGCCCGGACGCCTGCCGCTACTTCTTCCTGACGCACTCGGCGGACAGCCAGATGGACTTTGACCTGGAGCTGGCCAAGAAGCAGTCCCAGGACAACCCGGTGTACTACGTGCAGTACGCGCACGCCCGCATCCACAGCATCCTGCGCAACGCCGCGGAACAGCATATCGCCTACGTTGACGGCGACGTGCAGCTTCTGCGCGACCCGGCGGAAATGGCGCTCGTCCGCAAGATGCTGCTGCTGCCGGAGCTGATCGAGGATGCCGCGCTCTCCCTGGAGCCGCACCGCCTGCCGCACTACGCGCACGAGCTGGCGACAGCCTTCCACGGGTTCTACCAGAACTGCCGGGTCATCTCGCCGGACCCCGCGCTGACCGCGGCGCGGCTGAAGCTGGTGGACGCCTGCCGCATCGTCCTGGCGCGCACGCTGAAGCTGATGGGCATGAGCGCGCCGGAGCGGATGTAACAGGGCCGGGCAGTACGGCCTGTCCCGCCCGGCGGGTGACTCCACCCTGCCGCCTCCTCTCAAAATACAAGGGCAACGCAAAGCCTGACTGGCCTTGCGCTGCCCTGACTAACCAAGCAGGTATGTCTCTGAAGCGCCAGGTTGCGAGGGAGCCCTATTCAACAATCAGTGTGGTTTTCATCCCCGCCTCGTAGTGACCAGGGGCGAAACACCCAATCTCCCACGTGCCCTTCGCCGTTTCTGGGATTTTGACCCTTATCCAAGCGTCTTTGACGCCAGACTCGAATTCCAGTTCGCCGAACTTGGCGCCTCCGACCTCGGCCTTGACACCCTGGTTGTAGAAGAAGACATCCGCCTCCACCATCTCAAAGAGGTTGGTCTCATAGCCGTCCGGGACGGCTACCTTCTTGCCTGAAATTTCCTGCTCTTCCATGTGGACTTTGCGCCCGACCACTAGCTCGTGCTCAGCTTTGCCCTCGTTGTGGATGTGGATGCCGACGGTCTTGCCAGCGGAAACCTTGAAAGTAGGATTCTGTTGTCCATTCACGTCGGCAAAATAGTTGTCGTACATGTGGATCTCTACTATCGTCTCTAACCGCTTGGGCTTCGCATTCGCAGGCGTATCAGCAGCCTTCGGATGGGCTGCCGCCACGGCAACCTGGCAAGCTGCCGTCGTGAGGATCAGCAACGCCGCACTTGCGCCGAGCGTAAGTCCCTGTACCCACTTCATTACACTACCTCCTTGTCCTGATACCCACGGTAGCAAGCATCACGGAGTACAACATCCTCCCACAGGGGTGATTTCGGGGGTGAGGAAGAGGTGAGAACACTAAGACAAAACGGCCAGGAGGCTCCTGGCAAGACTGAGGCGCGGGGGGGGGCGCTCTAAACGGGAGAGGACCGCATGGCGTGGGTGTCAATAGACCCGGGAAGGAGCGGCGTTCAGCGCAGGAGGCCCCGGCGCATGGCGTATTCCACCAGGTCGGCGCGCGTGTGCAGGCCCAGCTTCTGATAGATATGCAGGCGGTGCGTCTTCACCGTGTTCAGTCCGAGCACCAGGCGCTCGGCGATCTCCTGGTTCGTCAGGCCCTGAGCGATAAGCCTGAGCACCTCCTCCTCGCGGGGCGTCAGCGGCTCCCGTGGAGGGCTGTCCTTGCCCGTCTTCTCCCGGTCCAGGTAATCGCGCAGAACCGTCCCCGCCAGCTTCGGCGGCAGATAGACGCCGCCCTCAGACACCGCGAAGATGGCGGACAGGAGCTCCTCGCCGCTGGCCCCTTTGAGCACGTACCCGGACGCTCCCGCCCGCAGCGCCTCGAAGAAGAAGGCCTCCTCCTCGTGCATGGTGAGGATGAGCACCTTCACCTCGGGGAACTGCGCCGTCACCGCGCGTGTGACCTCAAGCCCATTCATGTCGGGCATGGTGATGTCCAGCAGAGCGATATCCGGGCGCAGCCGACGGACCTCGTCCAGCGCCTTCCGCCCGGTGGTGGCCTGACCCACCACCTCAAGCTTCGGCTCCTCTTTCAGCAGCGCCACAAGGCCCTGAAGCAGCAGCGTGTGGTCGTCGGCTACGACGAGACGCACGCGCCGCTTCTCATCGGCGGAGGTTTGGCCAGCGCCCGACGGCTCCCCGGAATGTCCCTGAGTGCTCATCTCACGCACTCCCGCTTCCGCCCTCGGCGGATGGGGGCAGGGCCTGGGTCTCCACGGCGGGAGACAGCGGAATGCGGACCTCCACGGTGGTACCCTCACCCGGGGCGCTCAGGATGCGGACGTGGCCACCCACGAGGGAGGCCCGTTCCTGCATCCCCGCAAGGCCCAGCCCCCTCCCGCTGTCGGGGTCGGGGACCACCGCCGTCGGGTCAAAGCCCCGCCCGTTGTCATGCACGATCATAACGATGCTCCCGCTCTCGCGCTGGAGCGTCACCTCCACCCGGCTGGCGGCGCTGTGCCGCGCGATGTTGTGGATGGCCTCCTGGGCCACGCGGAACAGTACCAGCTCCATCTCGGCGGGCAGCCGCGGCTCCGTCTGGCCCTGAATGGCGACCTCAACACCCAGGGGCCGCAGAGTGCGCTCCGCCACCCATTGTAGCGCGGGAATAAGCCCAAGTTGGTCCAACACGCCCGGGTGAAGCGCGGCGATGACCCTTCTGAGGTCAGCCACGACGCGCCCGACCATCTCCTGGGCCTGGGCGATGCGCTCCTTTGCCGCCTGGTCGGTGGAGGAGCGGGCCAGCCGCTCCAGGTCGAGGCGCAGCGCGGTGAGCGACTGGCCCACCTCGTCGTGCAACTCGTACGAGATGCGCCGCCGCTCTTCCTCCTGGGCGGCGAGGGCGCGGCGCAGAAGCCGGTGGGCCAGCGCTTCCTGACGGCGGAGCGCCTCGGTGCGCTCCTTGACGCGCGTCTCCAGCGTCTCGCTGAGGCGGGCCAGTTCCCGAATATTGTGAAGCAGGCTGCGGCGCATCTGCTCCAGAGCGTCAGCCATCTGGCCGATTTCGCCGCCCTCCGCGGCCTCCAAGGGCACCTGCAGGTCGCCCCCCGCGATGCGCTGCGCGGCCTGCGTCAGCCGCTGCACCGGCCGCACCAGCCAGCGGGTGGCCAGCAAAGCAATCCCCCAGATGGCAATCAGCACGATCAACCCCAGGAGCGCAAGGCCGGAGCGCAAACGCTGCACCGCGGCAAACGTCTCGGCCTCGTCGCCGCCCACGGCAACGCCCCACGGGGCCTCCTCAAGGGGAGCGATAGCCATCACGTGCGTGTGGCCCATCGGTTCCCCTGGCATGTTCAATTCGAAGGGTACCGTCGCCACCTCCGGCGCGTGCGCAGCCAGCGCCTTGCGGTAGAAGCTGATGTGCTCGCCCTGAGAGAGAAACGGCAGAGCGAAGGTGGACTGAATCACCTGTCCCTGGGCGTCCACCAGGACCGCGTGGCCGGTATTTCCCGAACGCACAGCCTGCTGCAAAGGCGACATGATCTCCGACCCGTCCATGGCCACCAGTCCCACCAGCATGCCGCGCAGCTTGCCATTGGCTCCCGGCAGCGGGACGGTGACAGCCGTCACGGGACGATCACCCTGGTCCAGGAAAGGCCCGGAGACGCCCCACGGATGCGACTGGACAGCCGCAGAGATGTAAGGGTTGTGGGAGAGGTCCGTGCCGGGCGGGTAGTCGGCGCTCGGATGCGCAAGCACCACCCGCTCCTGCGCGTCCAGAAACAGGATGGCGGCGAAGATGTTGGACTGTATGTAGGTTTGGACGAGAATGTGAGCCTCGTCCGTGCGGTCGGGAATGGCAGGGTCGAAGTCGGCCAGGCGTTGCGCCTGGCCCAACTCGAAGAGCGCCCGCCGCAGCACGCCGTCAACTTGACGGGCGACCATCTGGGCGATGACCAGGCGCTCTTCCCTAATGCGCTGGCTGCTGCCTTCGAGCGCCCACTCGCCCAGGGCGGTGAACGTGCCAAAGAGGGCCAGCACCCCCGCACTGAGCACCAGGGCCGCCCGCGGCCACAGCCCCAGACTCCACCACCAGCGTCGCAATACCCGCATAGGTACTACTTTACACCCGCCGCGCCGCGTCCGCGCGAGAAGGCGATGACGCCCCTGTCTCCCTCTTCGCGGCGGACACCTACAGCCCCGCCTCCTTGAACACCTTGGCCCGCGCCATGTAGTTGCGCTCCACCCGCGCAATCATCGCTTTGTGCTTCTCGGTGACCGGCCCCTTTGGCTGCGCGGGCACGCCCATCATCACCGTGCCGGACGGCACCTTGGCGCCGGCGGGCACCACCGAGTTCGCCCCGATGATGCAGTACTCGCCGATCTCCACGTCCTCCAACACGGTGGCGTTGTTCCCGATAAGCGAGTGCGCGCCAATGCTCCTGCAATGGACAACGCAGCAATGCCCCACCGTCACGCCGTCGCCGATGTCCTGGGGAATGTCGGCGTGCAGCACGCTGTTGTCCTGTATGTTCACGTTCCTGCCGATCCGGATGGGGCCCGTGTCGCCCCGGATGACCGTGCCCGGCCAGACGCTGGACCCCTCCCCTATCTCCACATCCCCAATGACGTAGGCCACCTCGCTGACGAACGCCGTCGGTGCGACGACGGGCGTCTTGCCCTTCACACTCCGTATCACTGCTCGCGTCCTCCTTGCGTGCAAACCGCGTGACTCTGATTATCCGCGCTCCGTGCCTTCAGCACCAGTCCGAAGAAGAAGCTCCCCTATGTTGCGACTGCCTCCGGCGCCGCCCTCTGCTCGCCGATGAACCATCCGGCGATGACCGCGCCCGCCAGTCCCGTGACCAGCGCCACCACCGCCAGCGCCGAGTAGCCCCCCAGGCCGATGACCAGCCCGCCCAGCGCGGCGCCCACCACCGTGCCCGTCTGATTGCTCGCCGCGTACAGCCCCGTCATGGTGCCCCGCGACTCCGAGGACACGTCCATCAGCAGGTTCAGAATGGTCGGCCTGCCGATAGACATGAACAGCCCCAGCGCGAAGCTTATGCCCACCGAGATAAGAAACCCTGGCGACGTGCCGAACAGCGCCAGCGCCGTCACGCCTGTCAGCGCCTGTGCGACCGCGCACACCTTCAGCCGGAGGCGCACCGTCGTCAGCGGGCCGCCGGTCACCGAGCCAATCAGCATACCGACTGCCACGACGGAAAGGGCCGGCGCCACCTCCGCAAGCGCAACATGGTACGTCTGGAGAAGAAAGGCGGCCAAGTACGTCGTACCGATGGTGACGGAGGTCCGTTCGGTGAAGTTGGCTGCCAGAAGCATGAGCGGGCGGCGGTTTTTCCGCATCGGCGCGAAGTATTGCGCGTAGTCGAAGCGCGCCTGCCTTTTTCTCTCTGTTCCGGGGAAGAAGAACAGGAAAAGGACGAAGGTCAGGGCCAAGGCAATGGCCAGCCCGAAGAAGGGCGTCCGCCAGCCGCCCAGGGCCGCGGCGTACGTGACCGCCGGCATACCAATAAGAGATGCCAAAGAGAAGGTGCCAAGCATCATGCTTACGGCGTAGCCGCGCCGCTCCGCGGGTACAAAATCGCTCACCGCCGCCGTGCAGTTGGGCGGCACGAGGGCGGCGCCCAGCCCCGTGATGAATCGGAACGCGGCCAGCGACCAGTAGTCCCACGCCAGACCGGAAGCCAGGACAGCCAGAGTGGTGACCACCAGACCGCCCAGAATAAGTGGCCGGCGACCGTAGCGGTCCGAGAAGGGGCCCGCAATTGGCGCGACGATGGCCCACGGCAGCGCCGTCATGGCCGCGAGCAGCCCCATGGCGGCCACGCTGGAGTTCAGGTCCCCGGCTAGCTCCACCAGCAGGGGGCCGAGGATACCGTTCGCCAGCATGCAGAAGAAGAAGGCAGGCAACGTCAGCGCCAGGAACAGGAGCAGCGGCATGGGGCGGGCGCCGGTAGCAGCGCCGGCTATCGTCGGGGCAGGCGTGGTCTGCGGCACGGGCTTGACAGTAGCACAGCCCTCTCTATAATGCAAGCCAACGTCTGCTGGACAGGTTCGTGCTCATGCCGTTGGCGCCTCGTCCCGCCCTTCTCGCGCCCTATCGAGCCCTTGACCTCACGGATGTCCAGGGCTATTTGTGTGGCCGCATTCTGGGCGACATGGGCTGCGACGTCATCAAGGTGGAGCCGCCCGCGGGCGACCCGGGCCGCATGCGCCCGCCCTTCTACCACGACACGCCGGACAACGAGCGCAGCCTCTACTGGATGACGTACAACGCCAACAAACGCGGCGTCACCCTGGACGTGGAGAGGCCGGAGGGCCGCGCCCTGTTCAAACGCCTTGTGGACGCCGCCGACTTCGTCATCGAGTCCTTCCCTCCGGGGCACATGGAGAAGCTGGGCCTGGGCTACTGGGAGTTGCAGAAGGTCAACCCCGGCGTCGTCCTGACCTCCGTCACGCCCTTCGGACAGGACGGCCCCTACCGCGACTACAAGGCCACGGACATCGTCAACATCGCCCTGAGCGGCGTCCTGTACGTGACCGGCGACCGGGACCGCCCGCCCGTGCGGGTCAGCTTCGCTCAGTCCTATCTGCACGCCGGCGCGGAGGCCGCCGCGGCCAGCCTCTTCGCGCACTACTGGCGCGAGATCACCGGCGACGGCCAGCACGTGGACGTGTCCATCCAGGAGAGCATGGTCTGGACGCTCATGAACGTCCAGCAGGCGTGGGACATGAGCCGGAGCATCGTGCACCGCGAAGGCAGCGCGCGCTACCTGCCGGCCACGGGGGCGCGCCTGCAGCAGCACTGGCCCTGCGCCGACGGCTACGTGAGCTTTGTGGTCATGGGCGGCTCCGAGGGTGTCCGATCCACGCGGGCCATGGTGGCCTGGCTGGACGAGGAGGGCCTGGCGAGCGAGGCGATGAAGTCCGTCCCCTGGGAGGAGATCGGCTTCGGCACCCAGCCCCAGGAGGAGTTGGATAAGCTGCACGGGCCTATCGGCAAGCTGCTCCTGCGCTACACCAAGAAGGAGTTGTATACGCAGGCCGTCCGGCGCGGCGTCATCTTCGGGCCGGTGAACACCGCCAGGGACATCCTGGAGGACCCGCAGCTCCAGGCACGCGGATTCTGGCAGCAGGTGGAGCACCCGGATCTGGGCAAGACGGTCACCTACCCCGGCCCCTTCATCAAGATGAGCGCCACGCCCCTGGGCATCTGGCGGCGCGCTCCGCGCGTCGGCGAGCACAACGAGGACGTGTACGAGCGGGAGCTTGGGCTTTCCCGCCACGAGATCGACGCGCTGCGCACGGCGAGGGTGGTCTAGCGATGACGCGACGCTTCGTCTTCGAGGGCCTGAAGGTCGCCGACTTCTCGTGGGTGGGCGTGGGACCTATCACCACTCGCTATCTGGCCGACCACGGCGCCACTGTCCTGCGCATTGAGTCCACGGGGCGGCCGGAGACGCTGCGGCGCGCCTCGCCCTTCAAGGACAACGTGGAGGGAGTCAATCGCAGCGGCTACTTCAACAACTTCAATGCGAGCAAGTACAGCATCACCCTGAACATGGCCCATCCCCGCGCACGGGAGGTGGCCCTGCGCATCTGCCGGTGGGCGGACGTGCTCGCGGAAAGCTTCAGGCCAGGTGTGATGGCCAAGTGGCGGCTGGACTACGAGAGCGTGCGAGAGGTGAAGCCGGACATTATTTACTTCAGCACCTCCATGCAGGGGCAGACGGGCCCGCGCGCGCACGTGACCGGCTTCGGAGTGCAGGCCGCGTCCATGGCGGGCATCACCTACGTCACGGGCTGGCCGGACCGGCTGCCGGCGGGCCCCTATGGGGCCTATACGGACACCATCAACCCGCGCCTGGCCGCGGCGGCGATCGCGGCGGCGCTGGACTACCGCCGCCGCACCGGGCAGGGCCAGCATCTGGACCTCTCCCAGTACGAGGGGGCTTTACTCTTCCTCGCGCCCCTACTCATGCAATATGTGGTGAACGGCACGGAGGCAAAACGCGCGGGCAGCCGCTCGCCGTGCGCCGCGCCCCACGGCGCGTACCCGTGCGCCGGCGACGACCGCTGGTGCGCCATCGCCGTCAGGACGGACGACGAATGGGCCGCCTTCCGCCGCGTCCTGGGCGACCCGCCGTGGACTCGTGAGGAGCGTTTCGCCACGCTGGAGGGGCGTTTGCAGCACACGGATGAGTTGGACGCGCTGGTGGCCGCATGGACAAGCCAGCATCCCGCTCAGGAGGTCATGCGCCGCATGCAGGAGGCAGGCGTGCCCGCAGGTGCCGCCCTGGACGGGCGCGACCTGCTGGATGACCCGCAACTGGCGCACCGCAGGCACTTCCCGCGGCTGGACCACCCTGAGGTCGGGCTGCACAGCATTGACGCGCTGGCGCACCGCCTGTCCAAGTCGCCGCCCCAGGTGCGGATGCCTGCGCCCTGTCTGGGAGAGCACAACTCCACGGTGTACACCAGCGTCCTGGGCTTCTCCGACAAGGAGTTCGTGGAGCTTGTAGCGGACGGAGTCATAGACTAGAGGCTGTCGCGCAACCCTCACCCCCTTGTGTCCCCCCGCTCCCTTCGCGAAGGGAGCGGGGGAGGATTTGAATCTGGGGGATACTCCTTCGGCTTCGCTCAGGACAGGCCCCAGACCCCCGCCAGAGGGAGTCGGTCCCTCTGGACACCCTTCAAACAGACTTTTGAAGTCGGCTCTGGAGACAAACACAGAGACGCCAGGACAGAGGGGTGGATGGCATGGCTTACGACAAAAAGCTGGCACAGCGCGTCCGCAGAGCTCTGGCGGACAAGGCCGGAGTCGTCGAAAAGGCGATGTTTGGGGGCGTCTGCTTCATGGTGCATGGGAATATGTGCTGTGGCGTCGCAAATGATGACCTGATGGTCCGCGTCGGCCCGGACGCCTATGAAAAGACTCTGAAAAAGCCGCACGCTCGTCCAATGGACTTCACGGGCCGCGCCCTCAAAGGGCTCGTGTTTGTCGGGCCCGGCGGGCGCCGGACAGATGAAGACATCAAAGCGTGGCTCGACCAGGGGCTAGAATTCGTTCAGCGCTTGCCCAAAAAGAAGTAGCAGAGGTCTGAAGTTATGGACCCGTTGACCCGGCGCGTCCGCGCGGAAGCCCTCGCGAAGCAGATGGATGACCCGCGCAAGGCCGCCGACGAGATGCGCCGCCTGCTGCGGGAGGCCGTCGCCGAGATGGAACCGTTCCCCTACTTCCTCGGCTCCTTCGACATAAAGGCGCTGGAAGCTGAGCCGCCCTCCGGCGCCGGCCCTGACAGGGGCTGCGTGGTGGTCTGCCCCGACGGGGAGCTGTACGAGTACCAGATCAGCGTGGTTGACGCAGGGCAGGGAGGCGGGGGACTGGACCGTCTGGAGAAGCTGGAGAAACTGGACCTGCCGCCGGGGGAGTACGTCGCCTACGCGCTTGCCGCGATGGAGGCGGTGGCGCGGGAGCAGCAGAAGAAAAGCCCTAGCTCCCACGGGCCAGGCCCAGGCTGAACCGTACGATTTTCGGAAGGCCGCGAACGGCGCGCCACCACTCCGGGCCGGAGCGCGACCGGGCCACCAGCGCCCGTATCTCCGCGCCCGCGCCCTTCCTCAGCGGCTCGCCGTGGGCAAAGCAGCACGCCTCGACGTCGAGCGCGGCCAGCCGCGTCAGCGACTCCTCATAGGTGGCGACATCCGTCCTGGGACTCGCCAGGGGCCGCACGATACGCAGGCCGTCGCGCAGGAGCATGTCGCCGGGGAAGAGGACGCGCTCGCGCTCAAGAAGGAAGCACACGCTGCCATCCGTATGGCCCGGCGTGTGGATGACGCGCACGCCGCCCAGAAGGGGCACAACGTCGCCGTCGGCGAGAAAGCCGTCCACCGGCGCGGGCACCGCCATCCGCAGACGCATGGGCGCGCGGCGCTTGGACCAGGTACTCACCACATGCGGCTTGCCATTAAGCTCGCGCGTCTCGGCGAGGTGCGCCAGGACGCGGGCGCCCGTCTGCTGCGCCAGTTCGGCGGCGCTGCCCGCATGGTCCAGGTGGCGATGGGTCAGGAGGATGGAGGTCAGCTCTTCGGGCTTGCGCCCGATCTTCCGGATGTACCGGCAGAAGCGGTCGGCGTTGCCCGGAAAGCCCGTGTCTATGACAGCCAAGGTGCGGTCAACGAGGAGATATGCTTTGGCCCCGCGTACGCCATCCACGAGATGCACACCGGGGAAAATCTCCATATCTTCTCTACGCATCCTCCTGTGAAAAATGTAGCTAAGTTTCAGTCTACACCCCCTGTCAACACCATGCAGGGGTTTAAGCGCGCGCCGCCCGCCTGGCCGGCACGGTCAGCCGGACGACCCGCCCCACGCTGTCCTGCTTGTCCAGCCCCTCCACAGCCTCAATAAGCGCCCGCACGCGACGCGGGGGCAGCGCCATGCCCGCGTTGTCGCGGAACTTGGCCTGAATGTCGCCCGCGCTGGCGGGGTTCTCCGGCGTCCCGCGCAGCGCCTCGATGCGGTGGGCATATGTCTGTCCGTCGCGGGTGCGAATGGTGACGTGCCCCAAGCCATAGAGGGAGACGGGCGCCTCCTCGTATTCCCGCGTCACCTTCTGCGCCAGCGCCAGAACGGTCGGATCGCGCAGCGCCTCCGTGGAGAACTCCCGCAGGCCGACGCGGTCGCGCAGTAGCCGGGCCGCGACCAGATAGGGCATGCTGAAGCGGGCGGCGTACGCCGTGGACGGGCGGTACTTGACGTCAGGCGGCTCGAAGTTGGTGCGATAGCGGAACGGGTTAACCCGGCAGCGCACCTCTTCTATCTCCTCGGGGCGGATGCCGTGCGTCTTCTGCAAATAAAGCGCCGACTCCATGTAGTGGTGCGTCCCGTGGTCGGAGGGGTACAGCTTGAACGCGATGTTCATCGTCTCCCAGCGACGGCCCAGGTCGCGGAGCACGCCGTCCAGCGGGACGTCGCCCGTGCCCATGAGCGCCTTGTAGAAGCCCAGGTCGCCCTCCAGCGCCCGGCGAGGGCCGGTGAAGCCCCGCTGGGCCAGACGCGCGCTGAGGATGCCGCCCTGCGCGGCCCACCCCGGATGGAGCACCTTCACGTCGCTGCCGTCAATGATGCCTTGCAGAATGCCCCCGCCGGTGCTGCACGCGATGCCCAACGCCATGCTGGTCTGCCGCGAGTCGAGGCGCAGGAGCTTCGCGGCGATAACCGCCGCGCCCAGCGCGCCGAAGAAGCCCGCGGTATGCAGACCGCGACGGTAGAACTCGTTGTGGCTCGCCAGGCACAGGCGCGTCGCCGCCTCGTAGCCGATGGCGACGGCGGTGAGGACGTCCCGGCCCGTCGCGCCGAGGGCCTCGCCCAGGGAGAGCGCCGTGCCGACCACGAAGCAACTGGAGTGGATGACCGCCTGCATGTGCGTGTCGTCGAAGTCCAGCGCGTGAATCCGAGCGGCGTTGGCGAGCGCGGCGCTGGTGGCGGGCAGGCGCTCGCCGCTGCCGAAGACCGTGGCCTCCGACTTGCGGCCCAGCGTCCCGACCACGTCCACAACCGCCTGTGCCTCGCCGATGTGAGTGGCCGCCACAGCCAGCCCCAGGGCGTCCAGTATCAGGAGCTTGGCCCTGTCCACCACCTCCGGCGGGATGTCCTCGTAGCGCAGGCCGCTCGACCAGGCGCATAGCTGCTCGGAAACCGTGGGAGAGGCAGGTGTGTTCGTCATGGTTCCTCCGGCGGGTCAGAGTGGGGACATTATACGGGGTCTTTGCCCTGTGAAGAAGGCGGTAAGACCTCACCCCATGGCCCCCTCTCCTATCAAGCAAGATAGGGGTTGCATCACGATATGACAGATGCGATATAATCCTTACTGTTGCCATTCGGCTCCTTGGCATGACAGGTTAGTCCGCGGCGTGGGGTGTTCTAGCCTGAGGCGCTCGCGAGAGGGGATTGTTATGGCGAAGAATCCGGTGGTCGAAAAACCTCCGCTTGATCCCTGGCGCATAGTCGTACAACACAACGACTTCCTGCTCCCCAGCCTTCTCCACATGTTGAGGACGGGTGGGAAAGTCAACGTCTCGCCCTTGTACCAGAGAAGGCTGCGATGGAATCAAGTCAAGAAATCCCGGTTGATTGAGTCGTTTCTCCTCAACATACCGGTGCCACCTGTTTTTCTGGATGAGACACAATACGCTACATACGAAGTGATGGACGGGCAGCAGCGCATTTCCACTATTCGGGAGTTCTTCAATAACCAGTTGGCTTTGAAGGGCTTGCACCTGCGGCCCGACTTGAATAGCAAACGATTTAGCGATTTGTCAAAGGAGACACTAGCACGTATTGAACGACGTTCTCTCTCGGCGATTGTGCTGTTGACAGAGAGCTCTCAGTCTGAAGCAGAATCTTTCCTGCTGCGCCAAGCGGTATTTGAGCGCCTAAATACTGGGGGTCTTCAGCTGAACGCTCAAGAGATTAGGAATTGTCTGCACGCAAGTCCTTTCAATGATCTATTACACGAGCTAGCCGGGAACCAACTTTTTACTCAGGTGTGGGAAATCCCTCCCCATGAGGTCGGTCCGGAAGTGCCCATCACAGGCCCTCTTGCGAAGAACAACCGCTTTCTGGAAATGCAGGATAACGAGTTGGTGCTGCGTTTCTTTGCTTATAGGGATTCTGTCCACATTAAAAGCAGTCCAAAGAGTACATTGGATGAGTGTATGTCCCGGTATCGCAATGCCTCCAGCAAAGAAATTGCAGAGTTGAAGTGCCTTTTCCTTGACGCGCTTCAGCTATCGTATGACGTCTATGGAAAACATACCTTCCGACTGCCCCCGAAAAAAGGGCGAGCGGTTGGTACCCTGTCTAGCCCTCTTTATGATGCTGTCATGGTGGCGATGTCGAGGTTCCGGTCGAATGCGGATGAGGTAAGACAACGCGCGGCCACGGTCGCGGAAGAGACTGCCTCTGCTCTGAGTGACCGCGAGAGCGAGTTTTACGCTTTGGTAGTGGGTAGGCCAAATACAAAACAGGCGACGAAAGACCGAGCCAACGCCATGACCTTTGTTATTCAGGGTGCCATCTCGACTTCCACATAAGTCGGCACGTATGCAAACCGCACTCACGGAGTTCCTGCGGGATGTAGATGAGGTCAAAGTTTACCTTGATTTATTGCAAGGCGTGATGGATTTTGCAGTTGCAACGACTCCCGCCGTCGAAGATGCTCACGCTGGGGGCTTAGCCCAACGGGCGCGCGACGCCGGAACGCCAGCTATTCAAATAGGCCATGACGGTGCGTTGTTAACTTTGTCAGCCAGCTTTGAGGAATTCGTGGCGAATTTGGTGAGTCGCTACGCCGAAGGTCTGCCCACCGTGATTAAGAACTACAGTAGCCTACCTGAGAAATTTCGGCGAGCGCACGAGCGATTTACGGGAGAAGTTCTCAGTCGTTTTCCCAACGACCGTGTGCGGGCTTTTGTTCCAGAGGTTTTGGTACGAAATCTTTACAACTGCTATCAAGACGCGGTGCCATATAAACTGAATGGGCAAGCTGTGGCACTGACGGACAACAACATTAGCGGATCTGAACTGGCGACAGTGTTTACACGTGTAGGAATCAGCAAAGTCTGGGAGAAAGTCGGCAAAAAAACTCAGGTAAGGGATTGGTTCGGGGCGACTAGCGCCGAGGATGTTGGAGCAGGAGCAAAGAACAAACTAGACCAATTCGTGATTGACCGTAATCATACCATCCATAGGGGCGCTGAATACCGCCCAATTGGCCCAGACTCCCTGAAGTCATACCTAGGCTATTTCAGCGTTTTGGCACCTGTTCTTGTGACGGTCTGCGAAGACCAACTGCGAACGCTTGAGCGCAGATAACGTTCAGGCGCTACTGAGATTCGACAGGAGCCCAAAGCATGTTAGTTGGTACTGGCAAATGGACCTACTCAGGGATTGGGGAGCCAACTTGACCTGCTCCCAGTTTTAGATCCACCCATATAGGAGAGCCCCCCGGGGTTTTCTCCGTAGCCCGCTCGGCGAACTCGTTGGGGTTCAAGTTGCCGAGGGCGCTGTGGGGACGGACGCCATTGTAGTCCTGGTGCCAGGGTGAGAGCCGCTTCCGGCCTAGACCGGCTCCAGATTGATGTCGCCGCTCCTGCCGCCGCTCTTGCGGACCAGTCGCACGCTCTCGATGCGCATGCCCCGGTCCACCGCCTTGCACATGTCGTAGATGGTCAGCGCGGCCACGGAGACGGCCACCAGCGCCTCCATCTCCACGCCCGTCTTGCCGACGGTGGTGGCGGTGGCCGCGATGTCCACGGCGTTGCGTAGGGCGTCCAGACGGAACTCCACGGACACGTCGGTCAGGAGCAGCGGATGGCACAGCGGGATGAGTGTGGAGGTCTGCTTGGCCGCCATGACGCCGGCCACTCGCGCCACGGCGAGCACGTCGCCCTTCTCGGCTTTGCCATCGCGAATGAGGGCCAGCGTGGCGGGCTGCATGAGCACCGAGCCTCTGGCGACGGCGATGCGCTCCGTGTCCGGCTTCTGGGTCACGTCCACCATGCGGGCGCGGCCTTCCGCGTCCAGGTGACTGAGCCGGGGCGGGACTGGCCTGTCCTCCTCGTACGCGGGCTGCGGACGACGCGACCCCGGCGCTACCAGCCGCGGCTCCGAAGACGGATGGGACGCCGCCTGCTTGGGCGCGCGCTTGTCCGCGGGCGCGGTCTTTCCGGGGAAGGACGTGGTGGCCAGGCGCATCTGGTCCTGCGCGAGGGCGTTGGCCTCCTCGTTCCACCGATCGCCCGCGTGCCCCTCCACCCATTCCCAGCGGACGTCTCGCTCCCCGACAAGCTCGTCCAGCCGCGCCCACAGGTCGCGGTTGACGTTGCGCTTCCAGTTGCGCGTCATGGTCTTGACCAGGTACTCGCTGTCACTGTGGATGATGACGGGCGCTCCGCCAGGCGGAGTGCGCTCCAGGCCCTTGATGGCGGCGGTCATCTCCATGCGATTGTTGGTGGTGGCCGCCTCAAAGCCCGATATGCGCTGGACGTCGCCGTCGCGGAGGATGACAACGGCCCAGCCGCCCGGGCCGGGATTGCCGAGACAGGCGCCGTCGGTGTAGATGGTGTAGGTGTTCGTCATGGCGCTAGACCATCCTTATCGAGAGTATGGCTGACGCTCCCCCAGTCCCCCGTCGGGAGTGCGCTAGTCGGCCCGTTCCAGCAAATCTACTGGAGGAGGCCAACCGACGGAAGGCAAAAGGGTAAAGAGGCACCGCGTGGCTACCCGCCGATCTGGTACATCTCCACCTTGCGGCCCGCCCGCTCGGCCTCCGTGAGCAGCGTCCGCACCTCCGAGTATCGGTCGGTGCGCGCGCGCCACGTGCCGGTGACGATCTCCGTCAGCTCCTCGTCAGTGGCGCCGGCGCGCAGCGGGCCGCGCAGGTCGCGGCCCTGGGTGGCGAACAGGCAAGTGAACAGCTTGCCGTCCGTGGAGAGGCGGGCGCGAGTGCAGGCGCGGCAGAAGGGGCGGGTGACGGACGCGATGATGCCGATCTCGCCGCCGCCGTCCACGTAGCGGAATCGCTCGGCCACCTCGCCCGGATAGCGGGGCGGGACAGGCTCTATGGGCATCGCCGCGTTGATGCGCTTGAATATCTCGGCGGCGGGGACAACCTGGTCCATCCTCCAGCCGTTCAGATTCCCCACGTCCATGTACTCAATGAAGCGGAGGACGTGCCCGGCGCCTTTGAAGTGGCGCGCCAAGTCAACGATGGTGTGGTCGTTCACACCCCGCTGCGCGACGGCGTTGATCTTGATGGGGCGCAGGCCCACTTCCTCCGCCCGGCGGATGCCGCGCAGCACCGGCCCTGTGCCGATATTCCGCCCGTTCATCCGACCGAAGACCGCGTCGTCCAGGCTGTCCAGGCTGACCGTGATGCGCCGGAGCCCGGCGTCCTTCAACGCCTGCGCCTGCTGCTCCAGCAGGAAGCCGTTGGTGGTCAGCGTAAGGTCGTCCACGCCCGGGACATCAGCCAGCATGGCGATCAGCTTGGACAGGTCATGCCGGAGGAGAGGCTCGCCGCCCGTGAGGCGGAGCTTGGTCACGCCCAGCCCGGCGAACACGCGGACTAGACGAGTAATCTCCTCAAAGGTGAGTATCTCCGACCGGGGGAGGAACTGGTACCGCTCGCCATAGACCTCCGCGGGCATGCAGTACGGACAGCGGAAGTTGCACCTGTCCGTAACCGAGATACGGAGGTCTCTGAGCAGCCTGCCCAGCGTGTCCCGCGTCATGTCCTGTCCGCCCTCTCCCATCAACAGCTATCAATCAGCCCCGCGAGGCGGGGCGCCATGATTGCGTCCGCGGTGCGTCGCGCATACTATCTTATCATCGCTCCCGCCCGACTGCATCCGCTCTGTCCAGCGCCGCAGGCAAGAGCATATCTCCACCCATGTTCATGACACGCCCG
Source organism: Dehalococcoidia bacterium (assembly GCA_030648205.1). NCBI lineage: Bacteria > Bacillati > Chloroflexota > Dehalococcoidia > Dehalococcoidia bacterium. The sequence goes on from JAUSIH010000012.1 coordinate 17,893, forward strand.
CCTGTCGCTGCGAGGGATCGCCCAGCCACTCGGCCCAGACCTTCAGCAGAGCGCGCGCCTTCCGCGCGGCGCGGCCCCGGTGGCTCAGGTGATTCTTGGCCGAAGGCGGCAGCTCGCCCATCGTTTTGTCCAGTTCGGACAGGTAGAATACCGGGTCGTAGCCCCATCCTCCACGCCCGCGCGGCTCCCGCGTGATGACGCCGTCCACGTAGCCCTGGCAGATGTCCGCCAGGCCGTCCGGCAGGGCGATGGCGATGACGCAACGGAAGCGCGCCATGCGCCGGGCCTCTGGCACGCCGCCCAGCTTGCGCAGCAGGAGCGCGTTGCGCTGCGCGTCTGACGCGCCCTCGCCCGCGAAGCGCGCCGAGCGGACGCCCGGCTCGCCGCCCAGGGCGTCCACGAAGAGTCCGGAGTCGTCGGCCAGGGCCAGGAGATTGCCCGCCCGCGCGTAGGCACACGCCTTCAGCAGGGCGTTCTCCTCCAGCGTCGCGCCCGTCTCCTCGGGCACGTGCGTCACGCCCACATCGGCGGGCGTCAGCAGTTCGAAAGACGCCCCCCGCAGGAGCAGCCGGTACTCGCCGACCTTGCCGGGGTTATTGGTCGCCAGCAGCAGCCGGGGGAGCGTGGCCTGTACTCGCTTCGCCATACGTCACCGCTACCTTTATTCCCGCCGCCGCTCTGACGACGGACGGGAGGAGTCCTATCACAGAATTATAGCCTCATCCCACGCGGAAGCACCTTTACCGACGCCGATTGACGCCGTCTGTGATAAACAGTACAATCCGTGACATCGTTCCTTTTTTCTCGATCCTGCATGTAGCGGCAGGGGGCGGCGAGACGCGGCGAAAGCCAGCCGCCAGAGCAATAGAGGTGTGATGGCTCGCACTATAGGCAGAACATCCCCCACCCCGATTCCAGAAGTCGTTATCATGCGGCTCCCTGTCTACATGCGCGCCCTCTCAAACCTCTTGAGCAAGGGCACGGAAGTGGTCAGTTCCCAGGGTCTCGGCGACCAGCTTGGGGTCACGCCCGCCCAAATCCGCAAGGACTTCAGCTACTTCGGCCGGTTCGGCAAGCAGGGGCGCGGCTACAACGTCCGCTATCTGCTCAGCGAGCTCCGGCAAATCCTGGGCCTTCAGCGCGAGTGGCACACCGCCCTCATAGGCGTGGGACGCCTGGGACGCGCCATCATCGGCTACCCCGGGTTCGCCCCCGAGGGCTTCAAAATGGCCGTGGCCTTTGACGTAAACCCGGAGCAGGTCGCCACGAGTATCGGCGACATCCCCGTCTTGAGCATGGCGGAACTTGAACCGACGCTTGTCCGCCTCAACATCCAGATCGCCATCGTCGCCGTCCCCGCCTCGGAGGCTCAGGCGGTCATTGACCGGCTGGTGAAGTGCAACATCAAGGCCATCCTCAACTACGCGCCCGTGCAGCCGCAGGTGCCGCCGGATGTGCATGTGCGCAACATTGACCCCGTGCTGGCGCTTCAGTCCATGACGTACTACCTGAAGCAGATGGCGAACGGCCTGTCCTCCGCGGTGCCCTAAGCGCCTCTCCGCACAGAGAAGAAAAGCCCCTCGCTCAAGCGAGGGGCTTTCTGTTTGTCACGGCTGGCCGGATGGTGGGCTACCCTTCCGTGCGCGCGCCCGACCCGCGTCGGCGGCGCGCCACCTTGAGCCGCACCACCGCGCGGCGCAGCGCCGACTCGGCGAGGCGCAGGTCCTCCGGCGCAAGTTTTCCCTTCATGCGCTCTTCGGCGCTTTTCATGGCCGCCTCCGCGCGGCTGGCGTCAATCTCCTCCGCGCGCTCCGCGGCGTCAGCCAGAACGGTCACCTTGTCCGGCCGGACCTCCAGGAAGCCGCCCGTCACCACAATAGAGGACTCCTCGCCCTTCTTGCGGAGCCTGATTTCCCCGGGCTGAATGACCGTCAGAAGCGGCGCGTGGCGCGGCAGCACAGCGAGCTCGCCCTCCACGCCAGGCACGATGACTACGTCCACATCGTCCTGAAAGACGATGCGCTCGGCAGTGACCAGTTCAAATCTGATGGGCATTGGACCTTATCCCCCTGCCCCCTTCTCCTGAGAGTGAAAGGGGGGCAATTGAAACTGGCAGACTTAGCGCGCCGTGCCAGCCGCCATGGCCTTGGCCTTCTCGACCGCTTCATCAATGGTGCCGACCATGAAGAACGCCTGCTCCGGCAGGCTGTCGTGCTTGCCGTCCAGGATTTCCTTGAAGCCGCGCACCGTCTCCTTGATGGGCACGTACGCGCCCTTGATACCCGTGAACGTCTCAGCCACGTACATGGGCTGCGACAGGAAGCGCTGGATGCGGCGCGCCCGCGCCACGATGACCTTGTCCTCCTCCGACAGCTCCTCGACGCCCAGGATGGCGATGACGTCCTGGAGGTCGCGGTACCGCTGGAGCACGCGCTGCAGGCCGCGGGCCACGTTGTAGTGCTCCTCGCCAACGATCTTCGGGTCCAGGATGCGGCTGGTGGACGCCAGAGGGTCCACGGCGGGGTACAAGCCCTGCTCGGCGATGGCGCGCTCCAGCGCGATCACGGCGTCCAGGTGGCCGAAGGTGGTCACGATGCCCGGGTCGGTATAGTCGTCGGCGGGGACGTAAATGGCCTGGAACGAGGTGATGGAGCCTTTATGCGTGGACGTGATGCGCTCCTCCAGGGCGCCCATCTCCGTACCCAGGGTGGGCTGATAGCCCACGGCGGAGGGCATGCGGCCCAGAAGAGCGGACACCTCGGATCCCGCCAGGATGTACCGATAGATGTTGTCAATGAAGAGCAGCACGTCCTGCCCCTCGGTGTCGCGGAAGTACTCCGCCATGGTCAGGCCGGTCAGGGCGATGCGCAGGCGCACGCCGGGCGGCTCGTTCATCTGGCCAAAGACCAGGACGGTGTTCTTGAGGACTCCGGACGCCTTCATCTCGTTCCAGAGATCGTTGCCCTCACGGGAGCGCTCGCCCACGCCGGCGAAGACCGAGAAGCCCTTGTGCACGTTGGCGATGTTGCGGATAAGCTCCTGGATGATGACCGTCTTGCCGACGCCCGCGCCACCGAAGGCGCCCACCTTGCCGCCTTTGGTGAAGGGCGCAACCAAGTCAACGACCTTCAGGCCCGTCTCCAGCATCTCGGTGCTTGTGGCCTGCTCTTCGAACGCGGGGGGCAGTCTGTGAATGGGCAGCCGCACCTCGGCCTGAACAGGGCCCAGGGAGTCCAGCGGCTCGCCCAGCACGTTGAAGAGACGGCCCAGGGATGTCCTGCCCACGGGTACGGTGATGGGGGCGCCGGTGTCCACCGCCTCCGTGCCACGGGCGAGGCCCTCCGTCGCGCCCAGGGCCAGGCAGCGCACCCAGTTGTTGCCGATGTGCTGCTCCACCTCCAAGACCAGCGTGTGTCCGTCAAAGGCCACATCGACAGCGTTGTTGATGGCTGGCAGCGCGTCCGGGGGGAACTCCGCGTCCACCACCGTGCCGATGACCTGAACTATCTTGCCCTTCGTGCCTTTAGCCATGAAAGCTCTCCTCGAGAACCGTAGATATCGTATGCAGTGCTACCGAGGCAGCGGCGTGCGCGTCCCCGGGCCGAACTGAGCGTACCCGGCGTCCACCGCCGCTCGAATCTCTTTAAGCGACTTGCCCTGCTCCCACATTCCCTTCGCGTCCCGCGCGATGCCGATGCAGGTGCTTCAGCCCGCCGCGTGGATGTCGTATGTCACCTTCCCGTCAGGCGCTATCGCCTGGATGAAACAGTCCCTATTGCTGGTGTGCCCAACGGACACGCAGCCGCAATAGCACGGAAGGTACTGCAGTACCTCAGGGTGCGCCACGGCAAAAGCGTAGGTGTCCTGGACCTGCGCGGGGGCCTTCTGCATCCACGGCGGCATGTCCGGCGGCGTCGCCGCGGGGCTGCACCCCGCGAGTGCGATGGCAACGACCGCCAAGCCAGCCAGGACGCCCATTCGACGCTTCATGCTCCTAGCCCTTCTCCAGGGACGCCACGCCACCCACAATGTCCAGCAGCTCCTTGGTTATCATCTCCTGGCGGACCTTGTTCCGCAGGAGCGTCAGCTCGTTAATCATGTCCAGCGCGTTCTCCGTGGCGCTACGCATGGCCACCATCCGCGCCGACTGCTCGCTGGCCCGGGCCTCCAGGAGCGCATGGTATATCTGCATCTCCAGGAAGCGCGGCAGAAGAGCGTCCAACACGACTGCCGGATTCGGCTCGTAGATATAGCCCACCTGCTGCCTGCCCTCCATTTTGGCGGGCTCGACGGGCAGTATCTGCTGCAACACGGGCCGCTGGATCAGGGTGTTGACAAACTCCGTGTACGACAGGTACACCCTGTCCACGTAGCCGCTGGTGTAGTCGTCCCGCACGATCTTGGCGATGGGCAGGATGTCGTTCACCGTCGGGTAGTCGGCCGTGCCCACGAAGACGGCGCGCAGCTCCTGGCCCGTGCGGTGCATGAAGTCCCGCCCCTTGCGTCCCACGGCGACCACACTGATGGGCTTCCGCTGCTCCAGGATGAAGCCGGCCGCGCGCCGGTTGACGTTGCCGTTGAGAGCGCCGCAGAGGCCGCGGTCCGTCGTCACGTGCACAATCTGAATGCGCCTGACCTCCGGATGCACCTTGAGGAGGGGATGGATGTCCTCTTCCTCTTTGCGCTGGGCCATGAGGTGCGCCATGACGTCCAGTATCTTCTCCGAGTACGGACGCGCCGCCAGCGTCAACTGCTGGGCCTTCCGCATCTTGGACGCGGCGATCATTTCCATGGCCTTGGTTATCTTGGCCGTGCTCTGAACGCTACGGATGCGTCGTCGTAGTTGCCGGATATTGAGCATGAGTGGACTCTGTCTCCGTCCTCGCGGTCTGGCGCTACTTCAGCGCGGCGATGACCTCGTCTGACTTGGTGATGGTCGCCAGGAAGGGCAGCGCGCTCTTCAGCGCCATCTCGTGGGCATCCTTGCTGGCCGCCGCGCAGCAGTCCTCAACGACAAAAACGTTGTAACCCTGGTCGGAGGCGTCCCGCGCGGTGCCTTCCACCACGAAGTTGGTGCCGACGCCCATCAGGATGAGCGTGCGCACACCTTTGGCGCGCAGGATGGCGCCCAAGTCGGAGCCGTAGAAGGCGCTGATGCCGTGCTTGGTCACCACAGGCTCGCCGGGCAGCGGGGCCACGTCGGGATGGACCTGCACGCCCCAGGAACCCTCGATCAGAGCGCCCATCTGCGCCACCGCCTGCCACATGCCGCAGTTGATGGCCCGCTCCGGATAGCCCTTGCGGTACTTGACAGACACATGCGCCACAAGCACGTTCGCCTTGCGGGCCGCGTCCAGGACGCGCCGGGCCTTGGAGAGCACTCTTCTGTCCTTGACCTGCGCGGCAAAGCCAAAGTCCTTGAACGCGCCGCGCTCGTCCACAATATCGTTCGTCAGGTCCAGCGCCAGGACCGCCGTCTGCGTCTTGTCAATGGCCAGAGCCATAAGCCTCACTCTCCCGTCACTCACGTCTGAGGGCGACGCCCTATCAGACCTTCCAGGTCTGCTTGAACTCCTGGATGTCCTTCTTCAGGGCCTCCTCCACTTCGGGCTTGATGTCCCTGTCCCCCTTGATGGACTTGCCCACGTTCGGCTTCTGGGTCTCCATGAACTTCAGGAAGGCTGTCTCAAACGCCCTCACCTTGTCCAGGGGCACCTCGTCGAAGTAGCCGTTGACGCCCGCGTACAGGACCATTACCTGCTGCTCCACGGAGTATGGCTGGTACTGGGGCTGCTTCAGCAGCTCCGTCAGGCGCTGGCCGCGCTCCAACTGGGAGCGGGTCGCCTTGTCCAGGTCCGCAGTCCCGAACTGGGCGAAGGCGGCAAGCTCGCGGAACTGGGCCAGGTCAATGCGCATGCGGCCCGCAACCTTCTTCATGGCCCGCGTCTGCGCAGCGCCGCCCACGCGGCTGACCGAAAGGCCCGCGTTCACCGCGGGGCGGGTGCCTCCGTTGAACAGATCCGCTTCCAGGTATATCTGGCCGTCGGTGATGGAGATGACGTTCGTCGGAATGTAGGCGGAGACGTCGCCGGCCTGGGTCTCGATGATGGGCAGCGCGGTCAGCGAGCCGCCTCCGTACTGCGGCTCCAGCTTCGCGGCCCGCTCCAGCAGGCGGCTGTGCAGGTAGAAGACGTCGCCCGGATACGCCTCGCGGCCCGGCGGCCTGCGGAGAAGCAACGATGCCTGGCGATAGGCCCAGGCGTGCTTGGACAGGTCGTCGTACACAATCAGGGCGTCCTTGCCCCGCGCCATGATCTCCTCGCCGATGGCGCAGCCGGCGTACGGGGCCAGGTACTGCAGCGGAGCGGGGTCCGCTGAGTTGGCGACAACGATAATGGTGTGCTCCATCGCCCCGTACTGCTCCAGCGTCGCCACCGTCTGCACCACTTTGGACGCCTTCTGGCCGATGGCGACGTAGATGCAGGTCAGGTCGCCGCCCTTCTGGTTGATAATGGTGTCCAGGGCGATGGCCGTCTTACCCGTAAAGCGGTCGCCGATGATCAGCTCGCGCTGGCCGCGCCCGATGGGAATCATGGCGTCAATGGCCTTAATGCCCGTCTGGACGGGCGTGTCCACCGACTTCCGCTTGGTCACGTCGGGAGCGATACGCTCCACCGGATACATCTGCGTGGTCTTGACAGGCCCCTTGCCATCCATAGGCTTGCCCAGGGGGTCAATGACGCGGCCCACAAGCTCCGGGCCCACGGGCACCTCGGCCACGCGTCCGGTGCTCTTGACCTGATCGCCCTCTTTAATGCGTTCAGACTCGCCCAGGAGGATGGCGCCCACGGTGTCCTCCTCCAGGTTGAACGCCAGGCCGATGATGTCATGGGGAAACTGGAGCAGCTCACCGTACTTGGCGCCGGTAAGCCCGTAGACGCGGGCGATGCCATCGCCCACCTCCACCACGGTGCCCACGTTCACCATGCGGGCGCCCGTGTCGAAATCCTCTATCTGGCGCCGGATGATGGAGGATATGTCCTGTCCGCTGACTGCCATAGTCCCTTACCCCCAGGCCCGCAATTGTCGGTTTGTTGAGCAGAGCCGTCTTCGGCTTCTGCATGCGCCGGCCCGCTGGCCGGTCAAGACTTGTCTCCTTTGTTCTAGGCCCCCTGCCCCGCCAGGCTCTGGCGCAGCCGCTCCAGCCGCGTGCGCGTGCTGCCGTCCAGCAGCCGGTCGCCGATGCGCACCACAAGCCCGCCCACGATGGCCGGGTCCACGGACGCGGTCGTCTGGACCTGCTTATCGCCCGCCAGCCCCTTGAGCCTGGCGGCCAGCTCCAGCACCTCGGCGTCGCTGAGCGCGATGGCCGTGGTGACCTGGGCGCGAATGACGCCCTGCCAGGCGTCCAGCAGCCGCTGGTACTCCCTCATGACACCCGTCGCCAGGGCCGCCCGCCTGCGCCGCACGAGAAGGCGCACGAAGTTGTAGCCAAAGGGCCGTAGCTGCGGCAGCGCCTTCTTCAGGATGGCCTCTTTGTCCGCCAGCAGCACATTCGGGTTGTCCATGACGCCGAGGAACACGGGGTCGCCGAAGACCTCCGCCACGGCATCCAGATCGGCCTTCCAGACGTCCAACTCATTGCGCTCCCGCGCCAGGTCAAAGACAGCCTGCGCGTAGCGCTTGGACGATGATAGGAGTAGCTTTCTCGGCACGTTGCCCCGCCCCGCGTCGGCGACCCTTCAGAGCGGCCACCGCGCAGTCCTGAGTTTAGTTGTTACGCAGCTTGGCGCTCTCCTCGAGCACCTCGTTGATGAGACCTTTGTGGGCTTCCTTGTCCAGCCGGATGCGAATGATCTTTTCCGCCGCGACGACGGCGAGGTCAGCGAACTGCAGCCGCACCTGCTCTATGGCGGCGTCCCGCTCGCGGTGTATCTCCGCGCGGGCGCGGGCGACGATCTCATCCGCCTCTTTGCGGGCGCGCTCGTGCTCCTCTGTCCGCAGCCGTTCGCCGGCCTGGATGGCCTTGTTCACGAGGGACTGGGCCTCCTGCCGGGCCTCGTCCAGACGCTTCTTGACTTCCTGCTCGCTGCGGGCCGCCTCCTGCTTAATGCGCTCGGCGTTTTCCATGCTTTCCTTGATCCGCCGACTGCGCTCGTCCAGCATCTTGATGACGGGCTTGTACGCCACGGCGGACAGGATAAACAACAAGAGCAGGAAGTTAATAACCTGCGCGATAAGCCCTGTTAAGTTTATGCCTAGGGCTTCCACGGCCTACTCCTTGCGGTGCACTTTCCGGCGGGCCGCTGTCCGGCCCGCGCACGCTCCCCGGCCAAGCTACACGAACTTGATCAGAAGCGCCACGACCAGCGCGTAAATCGCGATGGCTTCCGCGAAGACGATGCCCAGGATCATGTTGACCTGGATGGCGGGCTGCGCCTCCGGGTTGCGTCCCAGGGCTTCCATTGCCTTCGCGGCCAGCAGGCCAATGGCCAAGCCCGGGCCTAGCGTGCCCAAACCGATAGCTAGCGCCGCCGCCAGTTGTCGAAGACCAGCATCCGTCATTGAACGTCCTCCTTCTTATCCCAGACCGAGCCCTGAGGGCTTCGTTTCTCAGCTACCGGGACACCGTGCGACACAGCCACCTGCCGCCTCGTCTAGTGATGGGCCTCCGCCGCCTCGCCGCCCTCGTGATGGCCCTTGTGGTCCTCTCCGTGGCTTGCCACCGCCATCACACCGAAGATGAGGGTAAGGAAGGCGAACACGAAGGCCTGCATGAAACCGACGAACAACTCCAGACCGTAGAACACCAGGACAAAGACCAGGGGCACCAGGAACGTGATAACGATGAGAAGGACCTCGCCCGCGAAGACGTTGCCGAAAAGTCGGAAGGTGAAGCTGATGACGCGGGCAAGCTCGCTGACAATCTCCAGGAGGCCGATGGCCAAGTCTATGATGCCATTGAATATCTCCCCCCGGAGGAGCCTGCGCACGTTGAAGAATTTGGACAGGTACATGGGGCCGAGGGACTGGAACCCCCACATCTCGATGAAGACCAGGGCCACCAGGGCCAGGGCCAGCGGCGTGTTCAAGTCCGTGTTGGCGCTGCGAAAGAACGGCACCAGGATGGGTTTCGCATGGGCAGCCTCGCCGGACGCGGGCGCACCGTGCTCGGACGCCTCCTTCGGCTTCTCGGCGGCCTCGCCGCCGGGCAGCATGAGCGCCACGTCCAAGCCCGCCACGTTCACCGTGGTGAAAGACGTGGCGTGCACCTCCTCGGCTTTCTCCTTCCCGAACTGGACCTGCGCGTCCCGCACGACCCCGATGGTGCCGAAGCCGGGGAGCAGGCCCATCCAGTTGGAGACCAGAACGAAGAGGAAGATGGTCATCACCACGGGGAAGAACCGGCGGCCCCACTTCTTGCCCGCGACGCCCTCGACGAAGTTCAGCATCGTCTCGATAAAGGTCTCAAGGAGATTCTGGACGCCACGGGGCACGAGCCGCATGCGCCGGGTCACCAGAATGGCGAAAACCGCAAGGACGACGACGGTTACCCAGGAGGCCATGATGCTGTTCGTGAAGCGCAGGCTGCCGGCCTGGAAGACCCATTCGGCGGCGGGGTCAATGTGGGGGATAGGGCCTTTAAGGAAGATGAAGCCCGCGGCAACCAATCCGAGGACTGCGAGGACGAGCAGAAGTTTGCCCTTCGTGGTGGAGAGCAGACCGCCCACTACTTGTTCTCCTTCGCCTTGCCACCGGCGGAGTTATCCCCCTTTACAACACGGGAGATCACTCGTATCAGTCCCAGGAAAGCCCCTGCGATTCCGAGGAAAAGGCCCACCAGCATAAACAGGGGCCGCGTACCGAGCCAGTCATCAGCCCAGAGCCCCAGCACCAAGCCCGCCACAAGGCATATCGCGACGTACCATCCGAGGCCTATGTAGCGGAGCGCACTCCGGGCTCTATCCCAGTCCACGTTGCTGACCCCGATTGCGCAGTATATCACAAGTTCCCCAGGACCTGTCAACGCCAAAAAGCGAGAGTCGCAAGTCCTCGCCGCGCGCAGCCATCCGCGCCCGACAGGCAGGGGACGCGCGCACTCTAGGGCGCGGGACAACCGCCCCAACAGCCCGCCTACTTTGGCATCAGCCCCAGTTGCGCCATCATGCCTGCCACGTCGAAGTACCGGTGCTCCTCCGCGATAAGGCCGTTGCTGTTGACGCGGAAGAAGCTGAGCCTCACCTTCAGGAAGGCTTGTCGTCCTTGCCCAGGCGCTGAATGGCGCCACGTATACGTCTCCACATACTATTCAGATTGACAAGGGCCTGCGGACCTGGCGGCTGATGCCCGTACCGGACCCGGACATACGCCTCTGTTACAGACTTCAGCGCATCGTTCTCCACAGGAAGCGCCTGGGACATCCTGACGTGATACTCGTAGGGAGTTTCCTCTCGCGCTCGTACTATTCCCGCCTGCTCGCCAACCCAAAGCAGACGACGATATATTTCCCGCACGTCCAGGTCTTGCTGGTCTTCCGCCAGGTTGCTCGCCGCGTGCGGCCCGCGTCTGGACCCGCCACCTTTGTTCTTTCGTTGAAAACGGGCCAGGAAGGCGCGCAATAGGCCCTTGACATCATTCCTGAAATTTTCCCACGTCCACAGCGACTCATTGATCTCCTCGATGCCTTCCTCCTCACGACGGCTCCAATACCGGAAGACCGCCCGCGCCAGAAGGTACAGGACCAGGGCGCTCAGAGCCGCTACAAGGCCCCATTTTGCAAGCAGAAGCAATTCGGGGGGAAGAGAGCGTGGCTGCTGCCCCTCCGTAAGACGTCGCATGTCGGAAAAGTCGGGCGGCTGGAATGGCTCTGGCGTCCTGCCTCCTCTAAGCAGACTGACCAGGAAACGCAGCACAAATTCCAACAAAGCGACGACAATCCCCAATGGAAAGCCGATGGCATATAACACGACGAGAAGCAACCCGTCCGCGAGCACGCCCAAGGGCTGCGTCAGGAAAGCAATCAGGTCAAAGGAGACAATGCTGGCCAGCCCTATGCCCATGAGTACTATCGCGAGGGCCGCGCCGACGAGAAGCGCCAGCCAGCGCCGAGCCAGGTAATCGGGAATCTCCTGACGGCGTTTTATCTCCTCCTGTACCGCGAGGAAGTTGCTGAGCGCCAGCGCCACCAGGGCTGCGAGAAAGTAACCGGCAATGTAGGCCCCCGCCACGGGCGACGCTCCCGCGAATACACGCCCACCGAAGATGCGCCAAAGGACCATGAGGCAGACCAGGCCGCTTAGACCGATCAGAAACGTCCTATACAATCCATCAAACGCGAGGGTTTCCCTGCCCAAAACGATCCCCCGCCACACTAAGTACACGCCGAATACGAGGGCGCCTATGATGACGGAGGCGTGAGTACTAACGTATTCCAGCCAGTGCATGTCCCAGAGAAGGTAGCCCGCGCCGTGCCGCAGACGCACAGCAAGCACAAGCGCCAGGACAGCGCTGACCAGGATGGCGACGCGCGCCGCGCCAACGCCCCAGCGCCGAGACAGGGCGTACCGAGTGGCGCCGCACGCTAACCCCATCAAACCAATGGAGAGCAAGAAGGTCAACGGAGGGCCCGCCCAGCCCAGCGAGTCCCATGTGCTGAACCAGAGCACCCACGGATACACAGCCAGCGTCTCCATGATGAGAGCGCTCGCCGTGAGGACCGCGGAGGTGATGAATCCCTGGCTCCCGAGTCGCCCACGGACTGAATGCGCTACGCGCAGAAGTTGTGTGAGACTATTGCGCATGGTCGTTTTCCGTCTTCAACGGTAATACCGGATTGTGCGGCAAACGCTCATCGTCGTCCTAGACCTTAGGCTCAAGGTGCACGTCCGCCATCTCGCGCCAGTACACATCGTCTGAGACGTGATACACGGTGAGACCGTCCAGCGAAGGCAACGGCGTTTCGTCGCCCACATGCACCAGGGCTACTCGACGGCCCGCGCGCCGGAATCTGAGCATGGAGGCCAGCAACGCCTCCGTCGGCGCGGCTGAAATAACCACCAGCGTCGCGCCCCAGGGAAGGGAGCGAGCTTCCTGCTCGACAAGCTGACTCATGCTCACCATTTCATAGGGAGAGACATGGGCAAGCGCCTCGAGGACCTGGAGAAACTGGTCGGGGTGGCTCGAAGGCGGGAGCTTTATCAGGTGGTTGGAATGCTGGTAGAACTGGTTCGCGTAGAGACCCACCCGAAAACCGTTGTCCACCGCGAACTTGGCGAGAGATGCGGCCGCAAGAACGCCGACCTCCAGTCGTTGCTCCACGACCCCCCATAGCGGGTACTTCAACGTCCGCACATCCAGGAATAGGCCAAAGTCCACGGTTGTCGTCGGCTCGAATACCTTCGACTGCAGACGCCCCGTGCGGGCAGACGCCTTCCAATGGATATAGCGTTGCGGGTCGCCTGCCGCATAGTCCCTGGTGGTGACGACGCGAACGGGGTCCTGAAAGAGGTGGCGTCTTACACGCAGGTCTCCGAAGGGGTCTTTGGACGGAATCCCCAGGTTGTCCAGTGGAACAATCTTTGGATAGACCAGCAGGTGATCGGCGTCGGGGAACGTCATATCCTTTTGGAAGAAGCCGAACAGGTCACCCGACCGGACGCGCGTTGGCCCGAACGCGAAGTACCCCCGGCGCGGACAACTGAAGCGATACCGGCGGACGCGACGGTGGTAAGCGCCCAGAGAGAGAAACTGCGACAGGATGGCGCGTGTCGGCTGATCAGAGGGATAGACCTTGCTCGTGATGAACGTGACGTCCCTGGGCACCTCCTCGGTTATCTGAAGCCAGGGCATCGGGAGAAGCTTCCTGTTCGCAACGCCGACCTCAAGCGTCACCTCCTCTCCCCAAAACGCCCGGGCGGCGCTGAGGTGGCGCCTGTACTCCACGCGCTCGAAAACGAAGCGGGCCCAGAGACGAGCGACGCCGCCAGTTATGAGAAAGAGCAGCGCGATAAGCAGGAGCGGGGCCTGACGCAGGACAGCGGCCCCCAGGAAAAGCAGAATGCTGACCAGAAACCAGGCATCACCCATCATTCATGTCAACCTGCTACGACCCGCTCTTTTGCCCGCCAGCGTCCTCCAGCGGCACGGGAGTGCTCTTCAAAACATCCTGAATTATTTCGTCAGACGTGTGCCCCTTGAGACGACTCTGCGCCTTGGCGATGACCCGGTGGCCCAGCACAAACGGCACCAGGCATTTCACATCGTCGGGGATGACGTATGCGCGTCCCCGTATGGCCGCCAAAGTCTGACTTGCGCGGTAGAGACCCAGCATCGCTCGCGGACTCGCCCCCAACTCTGTCTGGGGATGCTGCCTGGTCGCGTGCACCAGCTTGATAAGGTATCCCTCCACGTCCGGGTCAACGAGGACCGCGCGGCATGCTTCCTGCAACGGAAGAAGCCCTTCCGCCGAGACAACGGGGCGCAGGCTCTGCAACGGGTTAGCCTGCCGGAAGCGCGCCAGGAGGGTCCTGTCCTCATCGGCGCTGGGGTAGCCCATGCGCAGACGCAGGAGGAAGCGGTCCATCTGCGCCTCCGGCAACGGGAAGGTGCCCTCCAATTCAATCGGATTCTGCGTGGCGAGTACGAGGAACGGGCGGGGCAGGAGCTTGGTTACCCCTTCCACGGTGACCTGCCGCTCCTCCATCGCCTCCAGAAACGCGGACTGCGTACGGGGCGTCGCACGGTTGATTTCGTCCGCCAGCACAATCTGGGCAAAAACGGGGCCTGGCCGGAATTCAAACCCACCCGACTGCTGATTGAACACATGCGTCCCGGTGACGTCCGACGGCAATAGGTCGGGAGTGCACTGGATGCGGTGAAACGTGCATCCCAGGGAACGGGCGACAGTCCGGGCCAGCAGGGTCTTGCCAGTCCCCGGGACGTCCTCGATGAGCACATGGCCCTCGCACAGTATAGCGACAAGGACAAGCTCCACTGTTGGGCTTTTCCCCACGATGACCTTTTCGATGCTCTGGCGTACGGAAGCAGCTGCGCCGCCAATCTGCTCAATCCCTGTTGTGACCATACGCAACTTCTCTCCGCTGCAATGTCCACCACGAATGTCGTTGACTAAAATGTCCCGAGCATGGCGCGAGGCAGCATGCACACAGCGCGCTAAGGATAACAGGTCGCGCAGGGATCACGCGGGCCTGGCAGGCCCCTCAGCGGCCGGCAGCCATAGTGTGAATGCGCTGCCCTTGCCCAGCTCGCTCTCCACGCCCACGCGTCCACCGTGCGCTTCCACGATCGCGCGCACCAGCGCCAGTCCCAGGCCCGCGCCACCCTGCCGCCTTGAGCGCGCCGTGTCCACTCGGTAGAACCTCTCCCAGATGCGCGGCAGGCTCTCCGGCGGTATGCCCTGGCCGGTATCCAGGACGGAGACCTCGGCGCCGCCGTCCCTCTCCCTGGCGCGCAGCGTGACGTTGCCACCGGTTGGCGTGTATTGAATAGCGTTGTCCAGCAAGTTGCGGACCACGGAGCGCATGGCGTCCACATTCACCCGTACTGGTGGCAAATGGGGTGGCACTTCAACGTGCAGCGCCAGTCCCGCCGCATTCGCAAGAGCGCCGATCTCGTCCGCCATATCGTACAGCAACGGAGCGAGGTCCACAGTTGCTTTGGGCAGATCTCCGCCGCGGTCCAGCCGCGTCAGCGCCAGCAGGTGCTCCACCAGCCGCTGCAGGTGCTCCACCTCCCGCGCAAGCTGCGGCAGCTAGCGCTGGCACAGCGCGGCGTCCTCCGCGCCGTGCTTTTGCAGCATCTCCAGGCGCAGGCGGATACCCGTCAGCGGCGTCCGCAGCTCATGGGCGCGTCCGCGACGAATCCCTGCTGGCACGCCAGCATATCCTGCACCTGTTCCGCCATGCGATTGAACGCCCTGCCGAGCCGTTCAATCTCGTCCGGCCCGTCAGGCCGCACGCGCTGGGGCAGGTCGCCGCCGGCCATCGCCTCCGTCACGCCCGTAAGCTTCCCCACCGGTCTGGCTATCTGCCGGGCCAGCAGCACGCTGGCGAGGGTTGTCGCCAGGAGCGCGACGCCGCCCGCCAGCGCTAGGCCCGTCCATATTCCGCCAATCTCCGCGTAAAGCGGGGCCGTCGGGACGGAGAGTTGAACGACGCCCGCGATCCTCCGCTCATCGTGATAGACCGGCGCGGCTACAAAGAGGTGTTCCTGACCGTCAGAATCGGGCCGAATGTCGAAACGCACCGCGCCACGCAGCGCGTCGCTAAGCTCGGGAGCGTCAGAGGCGTGTCAACAACCTCTTGACACCATACACCACACCCTATTGGCGTGCGGCTTCAGAGGCTGGGGTTGATTGCCTGTCAATCAGAGGCCGGGTAGAACGAGGCTCTAATGCGGGCACCGGCTCAGTATGCGTACCCATGCGCAGTTGCTGACATTGCAGGACTGAGCGCTATTCGGACCGGCGGACGCGGCTGCGGCGGCGCGCGGCCCGGCGCTGCTTCTCGCGGGCGGCCTCACCCTTGGAGACGAAGAAACGCTTGCTCTTCGCCTCCCGCAGGATGCCGGAGCGCTGGACCTTGGTAGTGAATCGCTTGAGCAGACTCTCCTGGGTCTCGCCTTCGCGCAATGTAACGTCCAAAGGAAGTTCCTTTCCAGGCATCCCAGGCAGACAAAGGACAAGGGGCTATGGTTTAACCATAGCCCCTGCCTCTCACCGGTTCGGGTGGTTAAACCCTAGCGGTAGGATGTCTGCTGGGTCTTGCGAAAACAGTCGCTGCAGTACACGGGCTTGGTGCCGCGGGGCTGGAACGGGACCTGCGTCTGCTTGCCGCACGTGGCGCAGACAGCAGGGAACATTTCGCGCCGGGCGGGCCGATCCCCGTAGCCGCCGCCACCACCACTGTCGCCGCGCTGCGCCTTGCGGGCGTCGCGACACGTCGGGCACCGCTTGGGCTCGTTCGTGTAGCCGCGCTGCGCAAACAGTTCCTGCTCGCTGGCGCTAAACGAAAACGTCGCGCCGCAGTCGGAGCAAGTAAGCGTCTTGTCGGTGTAGCTCATGGATGACCTCCTTCCTCTGAGTAGTTGGTTCCAGGGAGGCCATCCGTACCGAGGTAAGTCGGGGGGGACGAAACCAGCGCAGGAAACCACCGGTACTCATCATACACGCTTTCAAAAGATAACGCAAGTCAAGCTGCGCGCAGGCGCCTCAGCCAAGCAACTCCGGCACGGATGCTCCGCGTCGCGGAGGCGGATGGACATACAACCCATGCGCAACCTGCTCGGCTGTGCTCCCCCTTACCGGGGAGCGGCCGGAGGCGCGGGGTTAGTCATGTCCATGCCCAATGTGCTGGGAAACAACTCCTTGATCTCGTCGAAGGTCCACCGGCCCTGCTTCTGGATGGTCCTGGCCGGCGCGGGGTTGTTCAGCAGGGAGTACACGCCGCCGGCGGCGTAGAATAGGTTGCCGTTGACGTGCGACGCGGCGTCCGTGCACAGCCAGGTCACCAGCGGGGCGATCGCCTCCGGCGGACGCGGGTAGTTGCGCTCCGTCGCCACTGCGCTCACGATGCCCGCCTTCTGCTGCATCTCCCGCGACTTGTCGCTGATGGTCGCGGTCAGACGCGTGTCGGCGGACGGCGCCACGGCGTTAATGGTGACGCCGTACCGGCCCAGGTCCCGCGCGGCGGTGCGCACCAGTCCGGCGATGCCGTCCTTGGCGGCGCCGTAGTTGGCCTGGCCCGGGTTGCCGTAAAGGCCGGAGGTGGAGGACATGCAGACGATGCGCCCATACTTCTGCTGCCGCATGAGGATGGAGGCGAACTTGGTGCAGGCGAAGTTGCCCTTCAGGTGGACCGCTATGACCGCGTCCCATTCCTCTTCGGTCATGTTGAATATCATGCGGTCGCGCAGGATGCCAGCGTTGTTGACCAGGATGTCAATGCGGCCAAAGCTGTCCACAGCCATCTTAATGATGTGCTCGGCGTTCTTGAGAGAGGCCACGTTGTCGTGGTTGGCGACTGCCGTGCCGCCCTTCTTGCGTATCTCCTCTACCACCGCGTTGGCCACCGAGCTATCGGCGCCGGTGCCATCCGGAGCGACGCCCGCGTCGTTGACCACCACCTTGGCGCCTTCCGCGGCCATGAGCAGGGCGATTCCCCGGCCAATGCCGCGTCCCGCGCCCGTGACCACGGCCACTTTACCCTTCAGTCGCTCACCCATAGTGCCTTTTTCTCCTTCAGTCGTTACACGCCACGGCTACCGCTTGGCGGGCGCTCCGCCTTGCGGAGCGGGCTGCGGAGGCGGCGCGGGGTTGACCAGGCCCGCGGCCAGGGTGTAGGGCATGATGCCCTCCATCTCGTCCATGGTCCACAGGCCGTCCTTGAAGATGGTCTTGATGGGCCGGGGCTGGCTGAGCAGGGAGATGGTGCCGCCCGCGGCGTAGAATATCTGGCCGTTGACGTTGGTCGCCAGGTCGCTCACCAGGTAGGTGACGATGGGAGCGACGTCCTCAGGGTCCAGCTTCTCAAGCGCTGGCTCGCCCCAGTCGCCGAAGCCCTCGCGCTTGATGCCCATCTGGGTGCGCATCTCCCGCGCCTTCATCACCTCAGGCGTGATGGTCATGCGCGTGGCCGCGACGGGAGACACGGCGTTCACCCGAACTCCGTACCGGCCCAGGTCGCGCGCCGCCACTTTGGTCAGACCGGCGATGCCCGACTTGGCCGAGGCGTAGTTGGCCTGGCCGGGGTTCCCATACAGGCCGGAGGTGGAAGTGATAGTCACGATGGACCCGCTGCGCTGCTGCCGCATGACAATGGACGCGAACTTCACGCAGGCGAAGGTCCCCTTCAGGTGGACGCGGATGACGGCGTCCCACTCCTCCTCGGTCATGTTGAAGATCATGCGGTCGCGCAGGATGCCCGCGCAGGTGACCAGCGCGTCCAGCCTGCCCCACTTGTCCACCGCCTGCTTGATCAGCTTCTCCGCGTTGGCCATCACGGCCACGTCGTCAAAGTTGGCGATGGCCTCGCCGCCGCGCTTGCGGATTTCCTCCGCGACTTCGCTGGCGGGACCGGACGAGGCGCCGGTGCCGTCCACGTTGCCGCCCAGGTCACAGACTACGACCCGCGCTCCCAGGGACGCCAGCGCCAGAGCGATGCCCCGGCCCACGCCGCGGCCCGCGCCGGTCACGATGGCTGACTTGCCCTTCAGTGGTTGCTCCGCCATGTTCTACCCTCCTTGCTATGCCACGGGCTGGCGCGACGGCAGGGCGACGGTCGCCTTGCCCGGCGTCGTCGTCTGGCCCTTGCCGTTCTCCAGCCAAATGTCAAGTTCAACGAGATGCTGCCCGTCCGCCTGGCGCTTGCCGGTGACCTTTCCCTTGCAGGAGAGCGTATCTCCCGGCACGTCCATGCCACGGTATTGAACAGAAAGCTTCTTGAGGACGCCCTGCTCCCCCATCCAGTCGGTCACGAGCTGGCCGAGGAAGGCGTTCTTGAGAGCGCCGTGAATGATGACGCCCACCAGGCCCGTGCTACGGGCGAAGGCATCG
Organism: Dehalococcoidia bacterium; assembly: GCA_030648205.1. NCBI lineage: Bacteria > Bacillati > Chloroflexota > Dehalococcoidia > Dehalococcoidia bacterium. Next base: position 36,464 of record JAUSIH010000012.1, read on the forward strand.
TCGTAGTGGAGCTGGTAGAAGTCCCCTGAGGCGCCCGCGTACTTGACGAGCTGCTGCGTCGTGGTTTGCTTGAACAGCGTTGGGATCTCCTGTCCTGGCTGGACGTCCTCCCAGTAAACTTGCTTGCCCATCGTCTTCTCCCGCTGTCTAGTAGCCGATGCGCGTCGAACGCTGCGTGGCTACCTTCTCGCCCAACTGGTTGGTGTAGGTGGTCTCCTGGGTGATGAACAGGGCGGGGCCCATGCTCAACGCGCGCTCGGCGATGGCGGTGATCCTGGCCCGGGCGGTGATGACGTCACCGACACGGACAGGCTCGAAGTACTCCCAGTCGCTGCCGCCGTCCAGCGTCCGCGTGGTGGGCAGCTTCAGCTCCACCTTCGGCTCGGGGCGCGGCAGGGCGCGCAGGAAGGTGGGCGGGGCGATGACGCCGCCGTAGCGGGACTTGCGAGCGCGCTTCTCGTCAGTGAAGAGCGGGCTGGAGTCGCCGATAGCCTCGGCGAAGCGGCGGACATGGCCGGCCTCCACCGCCAGGGCGACGGGGTCCGACTCCACGCCGATGGCGCGCTTCATCTCGTCGGTGAGAAGGGGCTTGGCCTGCTGGGTCATGACATACCTCCGCAGTACATCGAGGGTTCACCAGGAGGGCAGACCCGGGACTCCCCGGGCTAGCAAGAAGCCAGCGCTGGAAGGCGGCAAAAAACCATGCGTAGTGTACGGGAGAGGCCAGGGCATGTCAAGGTTTGGGGCAGGCTCTCGTGAACGAAATCACGAGGGGTCTGCATCCTGCACCTCGGCGTCTCACGGGGCGCGAGGAGGGCCGGGGAGCTAGATGCTTCGGGCCATCTGGAAGATTTTGCCCTCTGTCTTCATCGCGGGCGCCACCACAAGCTCCGCCTTGTGGAAGTCCCGTATCTTGGCCGCCCCACAGCTCCCCATGGCCAGGCGCAGGGCGCCCACCAGGTTCTGCGTGCCGTCGGTGACGGTGGACGGCCCGAAGAGTACCTGCTCCAGCGCGCCGCGGATGCCCACCTTGATGCGCGTGCCGCGCGGCAGGGCGGGATGCGGGCTTGCCATGCCCCAGTTGAAACCATTGCCAGGCGCTTCCCGGGTCTGGGCGAGGGGCGTCCCTATCATGACCGCGTCCGCGCCGCAGGCGAAGGACTTGCACAGGTCGCCGCCGGTGCGGATGCCTCCGTCCGTGATGATAGCCACGTACTTGCCCGTCCGGCGGTGGTAGTACTCACGCGCGGCGGCGCAGTCGAGCGTGGCGGTCACCTGGGGCACGCCGATGCCCAGCACCTCGCGAGTGGTGCAGGCCGCGCCGGGGCCCACGCCGACCAGCAGGCCGTCTATCCCCGTCTCCATAAGCTCCAGGGCCGCGCCGAAGCCGACGCAGTTCCCCACGATGACGGGCATCTTTACTTGCCGCACCAGCTCGTCAAAGTGCAGCCCCCGGTAGCTTTTGGACTTGTGGCGCGCAGTGGTCACCGTGGACTGGACCACCAGGATGTCCGCCTTGGCCTCGTTCACCAGCGGCGCGAACTTCTTGGTGCTGGGCGGCGTCACAGACACGGCGCACACCACGCCCTCGCGCTTGATCTCCGCGATGCGGTCGCCGATGAGATTGTCCTTCAGCGGAGCACTGTAGATTTTCTGAAGCAGCGGCGTCACCTTGTCCGGAGGACATTCGATAACGCTGCGGAGCACATCCTCCGGGTTGTCGTACCGGGTCCAGACGCCTTCCAAGTTCAGGACGCCCAGACCGCCCGCCTTACCCATCATCACGGCGAAGGAGGGCGACACCACCGCGTCCATCGCGGAGGCGATGATGGGCGTGCGGAAGGTGAAGTGCCCTATCTGGAAGTCGGTATTGGTCTGCTCGGGGTTAATGGTCACGTCTCCGGGCACTATGGCGACCTCATCGAAGCCGTAGGCCCGTCGTAGCTCTTTAATGCGGGGCTGCTCCATACAGTGCACTCTTTCTCTATCCGCTGGTGTTGCAGGGCGCGAGGTGTGTTAGCGGCGACTATACCATCCGCCGTCGCAATCCGTCAAGACGTGAGGAGACGACGCCGATGATCCGAGATTTGCGTAGAACAACTATATCTATGGCTCCAGAAAACAAGCCGCACGTACATTCCCATACTACGACATCCCTAGCTTCAAGATTGCTAGGAGTCTGACGCGAGTTTGACGGTCTAGTCCACAGTTATCTAGGGGAGATGGCGACCCTCGACGACTGATTAGGGTCAGACACATGTTGGACACCAGCAAGAGAAATGAAGGGACAGTATGCTGGTGCCATGATGAGCGTGTAGGGGGCGGTCCTGCCGGGAGCGGCGCGCCTGGCACGGCTCCCGGCAGAGCCCTCTGCGGAAGCCGCGCGCCGATGGAAGGTGCTGCAATGGTTCCACGAGCATGGACGGAGGGTACGACTCACGGCCCGCCACTTTGGCTTCAGTCCGGATACCATCAGCCGATGGGCGCGGGTCTCTGCTGCGCACGGTCTGACAGGCTTGGAACCTCGGGGCCGCCGGCCAAAACGCATGCGCCAGCCCACCACACCGACGGCCGTGGTGCTGCGCATCCAGGCCCTGCGGGAGCAGTATCCGCGCTGGGGGCGGGAGAAGTTGCGGGTGCTTCTGGAACGAGAGCGGATCATCCTCTCTGCCAAGAGCATCGACCGAGTGATCCATCGTCTCAAAGCGCGGGGTGCGCTACGAGAAGCGGTGCGGCCGCGCAAGGCGGCGCGATGGCATCAGGAACGTCTCCGGCGACCCGCCGCCTTGGTGGTGGACCACCCGGGGGTGCTGGTGCAAGTGGACACCAAGCACGTCCCGTTGGGAGAGGGAAAGACCGTGTACGAGTTCGGAGCGGTGGACTGCTTTACGCGCAAACGGGTGGTGGCCCTGGCGCCTCGGCTCACGAGTGCTCAGGGAGCTGCCTTCCTGCAGCGGCTCGTGGCCCAGTTCCCCTTCACGGTGCGGGCGGTCCAATCCGATGGAGGAAGCGAGTTCTTGCAGGCCTTCCAGGCTGCGGCGGAGGCGTTGCACCTGCCGCACTACTTCAACCGACCCAACTATCCCCAAGGCAACGGGCGCGTCGAACGGAGCTTCCGCACGGACGAGGAGGAGTTCTACCAGGTCGAAGAGCTGCCCGCCGAGCTGAGCGGGCTGGAGGCCGCCCTTCTCCGCTGGAACCGTATCTACGAGACCGTGCGGCCGCACCAAGCCTTGGGCTACAAGACCCCAGACCAGTTCTACCAGGACTGGCTCAAAACGCACTCCCCGGGAAAGGAGGTCTTGTCCGATATGTCCTGACCCAGTACAGCTGCTTGTCAAGGCGACAGGGAGCGTGTATCATCGGGACGGCGTTTTTGTATTTGCTCACCCAGAACTCGCTCCTCGGAAGGAGGCATCATGCCTTACACGCGGGTCCTTTACCGCAAGGAGGGTGACCGCGCCACCATCACCCTCAATCGTCCCGACAAGCTCAACGCCATTGACGACACGATGTTCCTGGAGATGCACCAGGCCCTCCGGGAGGCTGACGCGGACCGCGAGGTGAAGCTACTCATCTACGAGGGCGCGGGCGCCAGCTTCAGCGCCGGGGCCGACCTATCGGGGACCAACACGGCGCTGGTCATGCCTCCCGACCCTCGGACGCGCCCGTTCCTCAACGACCTCTTCCAGGCGACGGTCGAGCGCCGCAAGCTTCTGGAGGCCATCTACGACTCGCCCAAGATGACCATTGCCAGGGTGCACGGGTACTGCCTGGGGCTGGGCCTGGACATCGCCATGATGTGCGAGACCATTGTGGCGACCGAGGACGCGGTCCTCGGCGACCCGTCCATCCGCCTTGGCCTTGCGACGCAAAACCCCCTCTGGACGTGGAGGGTGGGGCCGCGCCGCGCCAAGGAGCTGCTGCTGACAGGCCGGTATATGACCGGCGCGGAGGCGTTGCGCCTGGGCCTGGTCACCATCGCATGCCCCAAAGAGCGGCTTGAGGACGAGGTCAACATCGCCGCGGAGGGCATGATTCACCGAGGAGGCATGGGCGGCTACGACTCCTACATCTACGGGAAACTGTTCAATCGCGCCACGTGGGACGGCGCGGGCCTGGCCGCCGCCTGGTCCATGACGGCGGGGCTGCACGGCCTCTCCGCGATTCAGCGCCGCGGCTTCCGCCCTGACGAGTTCAACTTCTGGAACGCACGAGAGAAGTCGGGCATGAAGGGCGCCATCAAAGAGCGGGACGCCAGGGTGAAGCAACTGTTCCCCTGGAAGAAGCCTTCCTAGGCCATCCGCCCCGCCACGCGGGGCCGCACCGAGAGAGCAGGACAAGGAGAAAGCCTCATGCCATACCAGACGCTTCTCTACGAGAAAAAGGGTGACCTCGGCGTCATCACCCTGAACCGCCCGGCGGAGCTTAACGCCATCAACGACCAGATGCTCCACGACCTCGACGGCGTGCTGATTGACATCGAGCACGACATTGAGGTGAAGTGCGTGCTCTTCAAGGGCGCGGGCGGCAACTTCTCCACGGGCCAGGACCTGACCGGCAAGGGCACGGACGAAATTCTGCCGGACCCGAAAAAGGTCGTGGACATCGAGCACCTGATGGAGCTTGAGCGGCGGCGCAATCGCCGATGGGAATACATTGTCAACTTCCCCAGGCCGACCATCGCGCAGATTGACGGCTATTGCCTGGGCGCGGGCCTGTGGCTGGCCATGTGCTGCGACATCGCCGTCGCGGCGGAAGACGCCGTCATCGGCGACCCCGGCCTGCGCATGGGCATCGTGACGCCGCTCCCCCTCTGGAACTTCATGCTCGGCCTGAAGAAGGGCAAGGAAGTGCTGTATCTTGGCCGAAGCCTCAATGGCCGCGAGGCGGAGGAGCTGAACCTGGTGAACAAGGCCGTCCCGAGGCGCGCCCTGGACCAGGAGGTGGGTCGCTACGCGGAGGCTGTCTTGCTGGGCCCGGGAGACGGCCTCGTCATCGCCAAGGAGGCTATCAACGCCAACCTGGACATGCAAGGCATGGGCGCGGCCTTCCGCTACTCGACCGCCATCCAGATGCTCAACACCCTGCGGCAGCGGGCCGGCCTTCGCCCGGAGCAGTTCAACTTCTTCGAGGCGCGGGACAAGCTGGGCGTGAAGAAAGCCGTCGAAATGCGGGACGCGCCCTTTAAGACGCTCGTCAAATAGAAGACTGGCGCTGGGTAAGACAAGCGGCGGAGGTTCTACCTTCCGCCGCTTCTGAGTTAAGTGCTGCTGCTCCGTTGTGGTGCTACTTCTTCTGGTCCGGCGGCGGAGCCTGGGGCTTCATCGCCGCGTGGCGCTCGCAGGGCAGGCGATAGAACAGGTCGGCGCGCTCGCGAAGGGTGGACACGAGGTAGGGCAGCGCCTTTCTGATCTCATCACTCGTTTTGGCCCTGCTCACCTCCAGCGTCAGCATCGCGGCGACCCCACACGCGCAGCGGGCGGCGAAGAACAGCCGGAGGATATCAGGCGCTGAGTCCTGCCCTGGAAACCTGGCGAGAAAATCCAAACGGGTGTCCGCGCCGATGGCGTCCCGCACCAGGGCGTGCAGATCCGAAAGTCGAACAGGCTCGCGCAGCGTCATCGCTTGCTCCTCGCCGGTCATCGGGCGGAGTATAACACAGGGCGTCACCTTTCCCCGTGTCGCCGCATCTAACCCTTGAACGTGCGGGTGAGGTGCATTGTACTTGACATTTGTCCCCCGTGTAGCTATCGTAAAAATACTCATTGCAGGAGGAGCCTATGCCCAAGAACGAAATCACTCTGGAGCAGGCCATCGCCGGCGCCAAGAAGATGTCGGAAAACTACGTGGCCCGGGGGCCGTACAAGTTCTACCCGGACGCGACCGTGGTTGACTTGGTGCAGCGTGGTCTGGCGGAGAACCAGGTCAAGCAGGGCTATCGCTACTGTCCTTGAATGCCCCTTACCGGCGATCCCGTTGAGGACCGCAAGCGCATATGCCCCTGCGACAGGCACCACGAAGACATCGCACGCGACGGCTTTTGTATATGAATGTTCTTCGTGAGCGAAGAGTTTCTTCGCCAGATGGAGCAGGGGGGCCAGCCCGCGAGCAAGCTCGATGAGGCTGTGCGGGAGGGCCAGCCGCTGTTCACGCCCGGCGCGAAGCGGCCAGACAAGTCCGCGGGCAGGGCGAATCCGCAGGGAGGTGCGTCGGCGTGACCGATACGCAGATTACCGTTTTCACATCCGCGGGCTGAGGGCCTTGCCACATGGTGAAAGTGTACCTTTCACAGAGAGGCATCCCGTTCACGGAGAAAAACACGAGTCTTGACCCCGCGGCGAAAGAGGAGCTGATGAAGCTGGGCTACCAGGCCACGCCCATCACCCTCATTGGTGATCAGAAGCTCCTGGGGTTCAACCCCATGCGCCTTCAGGCGGCGCTCGCCGCGGCGGGCATCAAGAAATAGCCTCCGTCGGAATCAGGTGAATAGGCGAGAATCCCCCTTCCGTGGAAGGGGGATTCTTCTTTGCGCGCCTTGCTGCTCGGAGTTCATGCCCTTGCGGACGGCAGGACCTCACCCCCTCGGTCCCCCTCTCCGTCGGAGAGGGGGAGAGATAAAACGAGTACGGGAGGACACCTCCCGTGCCCTCCGGCAGGGGGCATCGCCCCCTGCACCCCCGCGGATTTATGCCACGAATTTCCAGACCAGGACGCTATCGGCTGGCCTCGGTCGTCATTGACCGCAAATAGTTGACGAGATGCCACCGTTCCTCGTCGGAGAGCTTGTCTTTGAAGGGCAGCATGGGCGTTCCGAACAACCCCTCGGAGATGAAGTAGAAGAGCTGCGAATCGCTGTGCAGGGGGACGTGCAGTTGGAGGTCAGCGGGGCGCAACGCGAGACCTGGCGCTTCGGGGCCATCGCTGCGTCCGGTCACGCCGTGGCACTGGGCGCAGTTAGCCTGGTACAGGCGCTGGCCTATCGCCACCGAGGCGGGAGTCGAGGCCACGGGGTTTCCCCCCGGCGCAAGGAGGGCCGGTGAGCTTGTTATGGACTGGACGTCTCTGGCGAAGGCGTTCGCCCAGGACGCCGCCGCCATCGCCACCAGCACCAGGCCGGCGAGTATTGTCCAGGCGGGCCGGAGGCGCAGGCGACGCAAGCTCCAGAACACCAGCCCCAGACACCCCATCATGACCAGGCCAATGATCACCCCCAACCCCGGCACCCACATCCCCGAGAACGCCACGCCCCCGGCGCGCAGCTCCACCAGAGGCGGCGCGGGAGCGGCGGGAGCGGCGAACGCGGACGCGGGAAGAGTCTCCGCGACGTCCACGGGGAATACGGTCCTCGCGTCCAGGGCGTCGGCCCGCCGGACGAACATCTCGACGGACCAGCGGCCTCGTGAGACCAGATTGCCCCCGGCAGCACGGTAGACACCCGGTCTTACCGACTGGAGGTCCAGCGTGGACGCGCCCACGTCTCCGGCTTCGCTTGTGAAGTTCAGCGTCACCTGGGCCGGCGTCGTCAGGGGAGCGCCGCGCACATCATTGAGCGCGACTTCAAACGTGTTCACGCCGGGACGCCCCGGTGAGATGGCGAGAGTGATGCGCAGGTCGTCGGCGCTACGCACGAGCTGCAGCTTTTGCACGGATGCGCGCGCGGCGATCTCTCCGGCGGCGGGAGGCATGGTCACCAGCAAGGCCGCCACCGCGACGATGAGGACGCCCATCACCGCCTCGCCGCGCACCAGCAGGCGGAACCGCCGCACCAGCGTCGTTGCCGTGGCCGCGAGCCGGGCGTGGGCGGCGGCCATGATACGAGGCCGCGCCCACAGGGCGTTCGTCGCGGCCAGAGCCAGCATGGGCACGAGCAAGGCGAGCTTGACCAGCAGGACGTTGCCATAGCCGGTGGTCAGGAGGCCGGGGAAGCTGCCAACCTGGATGAGGCTGCTGAGTATTCCCGTGCCGATGAGCACGCCCACGCTGGCAAGCGCCAGGACATGGAAGCGGGTAATGACTCCGCCCAGGACCTCGGCGTGCTCGGACGCGGTTAAAGAGGCTGGCGCGACCGCAAGTAGACGCACCAGAAAGACGAGGCCGCCCACCCACGCGGACGCCGCAAGCATGTGCAGCCAGTCGGCCAGCACGTACAGCGCGGTCGGCCCGGACAGCGCGGCTGCGTGGCTTGTCAGGCTGGTGGTGAGCAACAGAAGCGCGCCCAGGGAAGTCACGACCAAGAGCATGACCCGCGGGCGCGTGCCTTCGGACGGCCTGGGCCACGGTCGAGCGACCGCCGCCACGAGTCCGAGGATGAGCGCCACGCGCGTCAGCCAGAACGCGCCGAGACGCGTCTCCGTCACGACGCGCAGCGGCGACGTCTCCAGCTTCAGCGCCTGGTCAACAAGGGCCGCGACGGCCGCCAGGGCAAGCGCGGCGATGCTGCCCCAAAGGAGCAATCGGAGGAAGGAGAACGTGCGCGATTTCACATCCGCCAGACGGGCGTTACGTCCTCGCTTCCCGCGGAAGGCGGCGGGCGCGACCAGCAGCACGAATATCCCGCTGCCTGTCGCTACGACAGCTCCCACCAGGTGAAGAAAACGTCCCATCACCTCCAGCGGGCTCACGATGTACGCGGAGGACGCCGGCCCCGCCGCGCCCAGTTCGGCGCCCTGCGTCGCCCCTCCAATGGTGAAGGGGAACGACCCCGCTGTGACGTGCCCGTCCACGCTGGACAAGACGCGCCAGTTCACGAGATATGTCCCGTCCGGCAGAGGCGTTTTCAGCCCCAGCGAGAGGCTCAGGCGGTCGCCGCTGATACGCACGTCGCCCGCGTCAACGCGCTGACGCTGAGCGTCCAGCGCCAGCGCCTGTGTGAATTTGGGATCCACGGTCTCGCTGAACGTCAGCGTGATGCGCTCCGGCGCCACGGGTAACACTGCGTTGGCGGCGGGGTTGGAGTCCACCAGCTCCGCATGCGCCAGCGCGGGCCTCGCGCCGGCCAACGCCAGCGCGACCGTCACCAGGAGCGCCATCCCGCGCAGCAGCAGGCGCGGCCCCGCGGCAGGCAAAGAGCGCGCCATCTACTTTCTCTTGCGTCCCGACCAGATGAATACCACCGACGCCACGACCATCAGAACGACGAGGACACCCAGGGAGATTAGCTCGTCCCAGGGCCCGCCCGCGCCATGAAGCAGGGGGAACGCCATGACGGCGCCCCCCGCTCCAAACGACAAAATGGGGACCTGACGATTTTGAGCCACCGGAACCTCTATTTCGCAGGCGGCTTTTCAGCGGGACGCCGCGCCGCTAGGGCCAGCAAACCGACGGCGAGTCCCGCCACTCCGACGACGACTCCCGCGACGCCGAGAAGCGTGGCCGTGGACGCGGAGTCCTGCGCTTGCTGGGCAGCCGTAGCCGCCTGCGCTGTCTGTTGAGACACGGCCAGCCCGCCCGGGACCTGCTGCGGGAACTGAAGCGGGTCCGCCGCCTCGATGTCACTGAACCGGCCCGGGCCGGACTCAAAACGCTGGTCAACCTTGGCACCCTCGATGTCGCCAGTGAACTGGAAGATGTAGCGGCCCGGGCGCGTAGGGATGAAGACGGTCCGGTAGCTGCCTGGCTGTCCAAAGACCGTCTGGAGCGCCATCTCCTTGCTGGCGGGTCCCTGGCTAACCGTGACCTTGAGCGTCTTCTCCACACCCTCGACGGAACGTGGTGGAGTCACCGATGTATCCGTTACCCGGAGGCCCACACCGTTCGGCTGCCCTTCAAGGGCAGGCTCCTCGAAAAACCCGACGACGAACTGGTACTTGCCTACCGTGCGCCTCTCATGGGCAGAGGCATCCGTTGGGGGCAGCGCCACCGCGACAGCCGCAAGAAGCAGCAGGGCCGCGGGCAGCGCGCGAACGACGCGTTGAGAGCTAACTGAAATGCTCCTCATGGCATAGTCCTCCTTAAACAGCACATAGGCCACTCTTGCTACCGATAGTGAGTGGAGCGCGCTAGGAGCACGCTAGGCTGGGGGAGGACGCTCGGCCTGGGGAAGAAAGACTGTGGGTAACGAGGGGCTGATTATGGGCGGGAGCGCCGTCAGTACGGGCAGTTCAATTTGTACGGACACGTCCGGAGGATAGCCCAGGTCAGGCCCTCCCGCGCCGCGGTGGACTACCGCGGCGGGGCCGGCTTCCCATCGGGCCTCTTGCGGGCCGGTGTAGATGTAGCCGCCGACTGAGTGGACGTGCACAATGCCGATGAGGTGCATGGCCTGATGCAGGGGCGAACCAAAGCCCGAGGCCGTCGTAACGCCGCCTTGCAAGCCCCCCGCAGCGGGCAGAAGCGCAAGATAGAGCGCCAGAAAAACGATTACGCCGCGCAGTCTGAAATTCCGCATCACGCTTTGCATTATATACTAGGCAACGCCAGTGGGGCTGCCCTTTCTGTCTCGCCACAGGAAGAAGCCCGTGGCGGTCAGGGTGAGCGGCGCGAGCGCGCACGCGACCAGGGCCAAATGCAGCGAGCCGGACGTCTGGTACAACGCCCCCGCCACGAAAGGCCCTGCCGCTCCTCCCGCCATGAACATCGCGGATATGAAAGACGCAGCCACGGCGGTTTCGCGTGGCTTGATGCCGGGGATTTGATACGGCACACTTTGGATGATCGGCACGTAACCCCAGGCCAGACCGGTCACGGCGGCGCCCACGACCAGCAAAGCCACGCTGGATGTGGACATGAGACCCAGCGAGCCGAGAGCCATCGCGACGCCGCAAACGGCGACGGCCATCCTCCTGGCGCCGGGGCTGTGAAGACTCCAACCGATCACCAGAGCCGCCAGCGTCATGCCCAGAGATACCAACCCGTAGAGAAAGCCCGACAGGGCGAGGGGCATGGCGTAGGCGCTCTGCATGTACGTGGGCCAGAAGGTGCCGAACGCCCACCAGGCGAACGTTGTGCCGAAGGCGCCAAGGCTGGCCAGCCACAGGTCCCGGTGGCGAAAGACGGTCCAGAATGACAGCTTCTCCTGGGAGGCCATCGCCTCCTGGTAGGCGGGAGTGACCCTCTCGCGCGCCAGGACGATGAATAGCCCTGCCACTACCAGGATATAAGCGCCGTAGACCGCGAAGGTCAGGCGCCAGCTTCCCAACAGGTCAAGGACAAGGGGTGTCAGCGTGAGGGTGGCAGCCTCGGCGATGCCCGTTGCGCCGATGAACAGGCCGTTGGCAAGCACCACCTCCCGTGGCGCGAACCACTGGGTAAGGAACAGAGCACGGCCGGGGCTTCGCGCCGTCTGCATAATGCCGAAAAGCATGCGGCTTGCCAGGAGCGCGCCAAAGAGCGGAGCAAAGGCCTGGCCAAACGTGAAGAGCGCGGCACCCAGGAACGTGACCATGAGCATCAGCCGGGGGCTATGGCGGGACAGGAGAAAACCCAGAGGCAACGCGAGCAGGATATTCCCCAGTCGAAAAGACGACCCCAGCCAGCCGGATTCCAGGGGCGTGAGGTGCAGTTCAGCCACAATGGATGGCAGGAGGATTCCGAGCGCGAGTCCGACCAGCGAGAAACACGAATTCCCTGCCATCAGGGCTGCCAGAACAACCCATCGGTAACGCGAGGCCGGCTGAAACCCGGCAGCATGTGCATTCCGGGCGGGCGCCATGTCGGCGGGTGGTGTGGCTCGTGACTCGCTCGTGATGCCCTCCCGGCCTCGGTGCGTCGTGCCCGCACCGCGCGAGGCCATTATTGATGCGTCGCAAAGACGTGTCAAGGCAAACCGCATGGCTTCGGCGCGTCCAGCCACTGGCCGGAAGTGCCTGCGTCTGTTATAATTATGTCTGGGGACGCGTGGTTTCGACAGGGGGTGTTTGGACAGAATTGCAGGCCGAGGGCGCCATCAGGCCTCGTTAAAAGGTGGCACAACTGTAACTGGCGAGCGCGAGTTCGCACTCGCTGCCTAAGTAGGCAGCGACGTCCGCCTTCTCCTCTCCTCGAAGGGGGAGACCGGGCGCCACGAAGTCGAGGTGCCGCCTATCCTGACGTCGCTAGGGGCAGGCGAAAGTTTCCAGCGGCTGGCCTGGAGCGACCCCGTCGGTCGGGGCGGTCCGGGCGAGAAACAAAGGGCCGGCTAAACCTGTAGCACATTCTGTCGAGGTATCCTTTGGACGGGGAGTTCGACTCTCCCCCGTCTCCACCAGAAACACGGACCAGATAGCGCCTGCTGCTCACCCCAAGCAGCGGGCGTTTCCTTTTCCAGAACGTAGAGCGTCACATCGCTGTCCGGGCGCGTCGTGGCGATCTCCAGCAGTGGCCGGAAGGGTGGCTTGGCGCGGATGGCGGCGTAGGCAGACGCAGGCTGTCGGTTCGAGCCCACTCGTCCTGATCTCAGGCAACCCCCGTCTTACTCTCAGGGATCGCTGTCCTCGGCGTTGAGGACTGGGTGCAGCGGCTAGCTAGAGGATGTGGCCGCATGAACCCGTCCCCTACCGTGTCTCAGTGCCGTGACTGGTTCTCTTGCGTTCTGGTTGAATAGTCATCGTTCCCGTATGCATGTGGTGAACGATCAACCCAAGTGCAAGAGACCAGAGGCGCCTGCATGGCGATGCTTGGAGCCAGACAGTACAAAGCGACCAAAAAGCTCCACCAGACGGGGGATGTCTCCCCATCAGGGCGGATTGACGTGCCTGCGTGTGGCGCACAGACTGGCGTCGAGTGTCGGTATCTGAACAATTAGCGTTCGTTGGTACGGTATTGGTTGGAAACATTGGCAATCAGGGTGCATGTGACGCCGCTGGTCCCCGTGTTCTTCGCAGTGCGCTCAAGTGCACCCCTCGAAGACAATGAATTTGGCAGGAGGTAGCCATGACTATTCGTGGGGGATATCAGCCAGCATTCTGAAGGTTGATCTCACAAAAGGGACCATACGCAAAGAGCCGTTGCCCAGTGGAGCTGTCCTGCGCAAGTTCGTGGGAGGCATGGGACTCGGCCTCTACTACCTTCTCAAGGAAGCGCCGATGGATGTTGCCGCCACGGACCCGCGCTCCGCTCATGTTCATGACCGTGCCTCTGGCGGGCACCCCTGCGCTAAGCTCCGCCAACTGGGTCACAATCTGCTCCCATTAAAGCATCCCTTACGCGGCGGGGGGTGGGCCACGGGCACGGGTTTTGGGCCGCCTATCTGAAACACGCGGGGTACGAAGGCATCATCATCACCGGCAAGGCGGCCAAGCCGGTTTACCTGCGGATAGACGATGGCCGCGTCGAACTACGGGATGCGAGTCACCTGTGGGGTCTGGGCACCCGCGAGACGGAGCGGCGCAACAAGCGGTAAGCGTCCCGCAGGGCGGCGCGCCTCAAGCTTTGCTCATAGGGGGATGTCATGCTGCCACGAAGTCACGGGCCTCTGCTGGTCTTCTTCGCCAACTGCAACGACCCCGCGCGGGAGGAGGAGTTCAACCGCTGGTTCGACACCGTGCACATCCCTGACGCCATGCGGACGCCGGGGATGGTGGAGGGACAGCGTTACACGTGTGTTCACTTGCGTCTGGGCAAGGTCCAGTACATGGCCGCCTACACGCTGGACACCAGCGACTTCCCTAAGCTGGCCTCGGACCTCCGCACCGTGCGCGAAGCCGAAGCGGCTCGGGGGCAGTGGAGCCAGCTCATCGAGGTGCCGGTCGGTGGCGTCTTCGCGCCCCTGGGCAAGAGCCAGGAAAACACGGCTGCACGACGCAGACCAACGGGCATGCTGGTGGTCGTGTCGAACTGCGCCGACCCCGCGCGGGAGGCCGAATTCCATCGCTGGTACGACACGGTGCATCTCCCTCACGTGCTGGGGGTGTCTGGTGTGCTCTCCGCTCAACGCTACAAGTGCGTCCATCAGCGCTACGGCCAGAGCGGGTTCATGGCTGTGTACGACGTAGCCGTGGACGACTTCCAGAGGCTTGACCAGGACCTCCATCGGCTTATCCAGGAGGAGAAGGCCCGCGGACAGCGGCCCGTGCCAGAGCTGAACGCTGTCGTCCTGAGTGGCGTCTACGCGCCCCTCGGCGGGAAGCTGCGGCGGCCCGCATGACCCAGACTCGTATCTGACAGGCAAAGCCAAGGGCGACTCAAAAGTCCTTGCTTGTATCCACGCAGCTCCACCAAAAAGGATTCGAACCGCGAGCGGCTTGCTGATAGGTGATCGTTCTGGATGCCGGTTGGCAGCGCCCAAATCCGTATCGACCGGTGGGTTTCAATGACATCAAGACTCGCACGAGTACAACACAAGTCGTGCGTATAGCAGCACTCACCAGTCTCTGCTGCGGGGCGCTACGTGCGTAGTCCGGACTCTGAAGAGCTCTACCTGGCGGCGCGGCGCCCGCTCAGTGCGTACGAGGGCATTGTGGGCACCTTGACCGCGATGATGCCAGGCTCGTGTCTCTCCAGCGCCTGCTCCACGGCGGCGGGCACGCTCTCCAATCCATCCGCGGAGAAGCAGCGCGCGCCGAATGCGTCCGCCAGCTTCGTCCAATCCGGGTTCGTGAAGGCATAACCCTTCGCGCGCCCGTACTTTTCTTCCTGCAGCGCCTTGATCGTGCCAAATCCGCCGTCGTCCTGGACCAGCGCTATTGTCGGCACGTGGTACCGACAGGCAGTGTTCAACTCCTGCAGGTTGAACAGAAACGCGCCGTCGCCGGATATCGCCAGCGCGGGCCGCTCTGGTCGTGCTATCTGCGCGCCAACCAGCGCCGGGAATGCGAATCCGAGCGTGGCAAAGTAGGTGGACGTGAGGTAGGTCCCCGGCTCGTACATGTCCAGCGCCATGCCAGACCATCCGCCAAGCACCGTTACGTCCGCCGCCACCATCGTGTTGCGCGGGAGCACGCGGCGCAGCCCCTCCATAAGCACCACAATCTCTGGCGACGCTCGGCCCATGGCGTCTCGCCACTCGCGCTTCATCGCGGCCCAGTCGCGCCGGGGCCGCCCGATCTGCGGCAGTTCACGCAGCAGCGCGACGAGCCGCGTCAGCGTGCGCCGCAGATCGCCCACGACAGGAGTTGCCACCGGGTACACGCGACCAATCTGTCCCGCGTCAATGTCCACCTGGATGACTTGTCTGTTCTGCGGCAGGGCGCGCGGTCCGGATCTCCACGCACACATGCGCGTGCCGAGTGCCAGTACCAGGTCCGTCTCGGGGTCCAGTGGCGACGTCGCACCTCCCGCATCGCCGCTCGCGCCCATACACTGGGGATGATCGTCTGGCAGCGCCCCCTTCCCCCGGAACGATGTGTAGACAGGCGCGTGCAGCAGTTCCGCCAGCGTGCGCAACTCCGCCGACGCGTTCGCTGCAGCAATGCCTCCCCCAGCCAGGATGATGGGCCTGCGCGCCTGCGCCAGATCCCGCGCCACGCGCCGCAGGAGGACGTCGTCGGGCTCGACGGTTGGGATAGAGGGAGGGGCTAGCACGTGCGGCTCCCCCGTCGCGGCCAGCACGTCCATGGGGATTTCCAGCTCGTACGGTCCAGGGCGTCCGGTGAGCATGACGCGGAACGCCTCGTTCACCGCTTCGGGAATCTCCTCCACGCGTTGCACCACGCGCGACCCCTTCAGCAGCAGCCGGAAAACAGCAGACTGGGCATCAAGCTGATGAGGGAACATCATGCCCTTGCCGACTGCGCTGGAGGCGACTTGCCCGCTGATGAGAAGCACCGGTATGCTACCCGCAGCCGCCGTCCCCATAGCTGCGGCCGTGTTGAGGGCGCCGGGGCCGGAGACCGTCAAGCACACGCCCGGCTTAGCTGCAACGGCGGCATAACCCATAGCCATGTAGGCCGCCGCCTGCTCGTGTCGCACACCGACCTCGCGGACGTCCGTGTGGTCGTTCCAGGCATTGTAGAAGGCAGCCATCTGCTGGCCCACGAGCCCGAAGATTGTGTCCACGGAGTTGCGCTTGAGTGCGAGGAGCAGGGCCTCGCCGCCGGTGATAGTCGCCATGCCGCACCTCTCGAAATGGAGTTAGGCGAGAGTATGGAAGAACGGGCGCAGACCGGAAAGCGCCCGCCCGTGAAGCACTCCGATGCCCAGGCGAGAGAGGACAACGAACACGGGTGCTCGCCTCCTCCTCGATTTTGGCGCAACGAATAGCCTGACGGGAGACATCTAGTCTAAGTCTACACAGTGTGTCAAGCTTCGGGCGTTTCACAGGCTTTTGAGAAGTCATCGGCAACCAGGATGTTGACTTTTAAGTTAGCCAGGATCGCATAGCGACCTCAGAGTTCATCACCTTTAGTGCGACAGCGACGTGGCATACGTGTGAGGCTAACATGACCAGAGGGTCGACGGTGGGCGAGTTCCTGTCAAGAGGGGGTACCCCCGGCTCTATACGCTTAAGTGCGCAAGAGGGTGCAGGACGGATTGAAAGCACCCGCTGGCCTCTGTAGCTTAGCGTGCGGCAAGCAACTCAAAGCGAGGGAGGTGCGGCGGGGAAGTTCGAGCGACGGAGGCGCTATAATCAGGCGGTCGGACACACCCTCATCCCGGGAGCCTCACTGCCCTGACTCTTCGGTCCGGAAGCGTCTTAGTTTCGCTGAAACCCGGCATCACGGCCTGAGGATATTTTCATCGCCGTGACGGGTAGTGTGAGCGCGCACGCTATCAATATGAGAATATGATGATGCAAAGTGAGTCGAGCGGGTTGCGCACGGTCGTTATCACGCGCGCCGATGGAGCGGGTCGTGTCCCGTCAAGTGGTGTGAGACGACGTCATCCTGGTCGCACCATTACGCCGCGCTCGCCGTTACCAGTTCCCGCTCCTTGGTCTCCCCCAGGAGTTCGTTCGGCGCTGCCGCAGCCAAATAGCGCCGGCAGATTGCCCACTCGTCGTGCTGCTCCGCCAGCACTGCTCCCACCAGCCTGATGACGGCGGCGCGGTTCGGGAAGATGCCCACCACGTCCGTCCGCCGTCGGATCTCCTTGTTTAGGCGTTCCTGAGGGTTGTTGGACCAGATTTGCCGCCAGTGGGCCACCGGGAAGCTGGCGAACGCCAGGGTATCCCTCCCCGGCCCATCCAGCAGCAGCGCCGCTTCGGGGAACCGCTCGTGCAACTGGGTCACCACCCGTCCATGCTGCAGGCGCACCTCGTCAGCCGAGGGTTGCTGATAGATGGTCCGCACCACGGTCGCCACCGCCGCCTGAGCGCGCTTGGGCACGCGGGTAAGCAGGTTGGTCATGAAGTGCGTGCGGCAGCGCTGCCAGGCGGCGCCCGCGAAGATGGCGCCGATGGCGTCGCGGAGGCCCTGGTGGGCATCCGAGATGACGAACTGCACGCCACTGATCCCTCGGGCGAGCAGGGACCGGAGGAAGCCCAACCAGAAGGCGCCATCCTCGCTGGTCCCGACGTCCAAGCCCACGATCTCCCGCTTGCCTTCGTTGTTGACCGCCGTCGCCACCACCACGCTCACGTTGACGATCCGGCCGCCCTCGCGGACCTTCTGCGTGAGCCCGTCCAACCATAGGTACGGATACGGTCCTCCATCCAAGGGCCGATGCAGGAACTCCTCGACGGTCACGTCGAGCTCTTCGCAGATACGGGAGACCTGACTCTTGGAGATCCCCTCGCAACCCAAGGCCTTGATCAGGTCGTCCACCCGCCGGGTCGATACCCCTTCCACGTACGCCTGCTGCACCACGGCGAGCAGCGCGCGTTCGCTCCGCCGCCGCGGCTCAAGCAGGCTGGGAAAGTAGTTCCCCTCCCGCAGCTTGGGGATCCGCAGGTCCACCGTGCCAACGCGTGTATCCCAGGGCCGTTCGCGATAGCCGTTCCGATGCGTCAGCCTGCCCGGTGTTCGCTCCCCATACCCCGCGCCGATCTGCGCGGTCACCTCGACGTCCATGATCCCCTGCGTCAGAACCCGCAGCCCTTCCCGGAGAAAGTCGAATTCCCCGTCCTCCGCCCTCTTGCGCATCAGTCCCAAAATGTCCACACTCTCTTTGACCACTGTCGTCTCCTCTCTTAGAGCATTAGCCGTGCTTGTAAGGATGACGCGGTGGTCGCTTCTTTGCTAGACCACCCTGGTCTTACACCACTTCCTGGGACTCTACT